>JBDRKX010000092.1:0-13754 GCA_043813605.1 Elusimicrobiota bacterium
GCAAGGAAGAGCAGAAGAGACTTAAAAAAAAGAATAAAAAAAAGACAAAGTAAGATAAAAAAGGGATATTTTTTAGCAATAGTGCAGAAAACAGTACAGGAAAAAGGAGAAAAGGATAATGTCTAAGAGTAAGGATACCAGAAAAGAAGTAAAAAAGAAACCGTCTAAATCTAAAAAAGAAAAACGGCAGGCGAAAAAAGCGAAAAAAGCAGGCTAGTAGGGATATAGTTAAAATTTACATTATTGAGAATCATTAAATTGAAATAACCGGCAGAACTAATCAAGATAATTGATTTAGGAAGAAGGGATACAAGAAAAGCACATAATATTGCAGTAGATAACTATTGATATTACAAAGAATAAAAGTGTGGATAAAAAGATAACTGTGAAATTTCCCGGCGGGAAAAAATAAGCGCAGTTATTGACGATCGTATAATCGAATCCGATCAGGCGACAACAGGAAAAGACCTGGATTCAGCGCCGAACCCGTTTCAGCTGTTCCTGTCATCAATAGCTTTATGCGCAGGATATTATGCGATGGAATTCTGCCAGGCAAGAGATATCGCTACCGATTCCATGTCACTGGATATGGATTGTGAGTTTGATGAAGAGAAAAAACTTCTTACGAATATAAACATAAAACTGAAATTACCTGAAGGGTTCCCCGAAAAATATAAAAACGCTATTGTTGTTGCGATGAACGCCTGTACAGTGAAAAAAAACATATTAACACCGCCTAAATTTACCTTAACGGCAAGCGCGGATAATTGAAGGAAAAATCACATTATAAGGTTTAAATAAAGGAAAAATTATGAAAAAGAACATGGGAAATTTAGACAGGGGAATAAGAATCTATCTGGCAATACTGATAGCTTTGCCGATGCTCTTAGGAGCCATACATGGCGCGTTAGGCATAATACTGGGTATAATAGCAGTTATATTCCTGATAACAAGCATAGCGGGATTCTGCCCGCTATACGCGATAATAGGGATGTCTACGGCCGGTAAAACTAAAGAGACTCTGGAAGCTCCAGCTCCTGCAGAACATACTTCCAAATCCAAAGGATCGGCTGTTCCGGAAACAACGGAACCTGTCGAAACGGAAACTACCGGTACTCCTGAAAAAGAAGATATTCAATAGCTGAAAAAAAATATATAATACAGATGCAATTTCCCGATGCCTTTAAAAGGGCATGGGGGTATTATATAATTACATAATCGGAAAAAGGAGGTGTTTATGAAGTTCACAAAGATAATGTTATTCCTGGCATTGATAATTTACTCGGTTCTAGGAATCTGTTCTTCACAGGATGTCGAACATTCCCTGGGAATAAATCCTGTAGGTATTGTATACCAGGGATTAAGCTACCTGGAATATGAGCGTATGATAAAACCAAGAACTGCGATAACATTAAGACTTGATAATTTCCGGTATGATTACAATGAATCAGAAACTAATTATACCTATGATGAGACCGGGAACGGTTATGGTGTCGGTTTCGGAGTCCGCCAATATGTCAATACATCTGATAAATTAGAAGGGTTTTTTATAGGATCTGGTGCGGAAGCATTGTCGGTTAACTGGGAATGGGACGAATATGATTACGGCTCTACTTATGCAGGAGAAGGCACAACCCTTTCTTTTGCTATACATGCAAGTATGGGTTATAAATTTATTCTTAGTGAAGATTATTTTATTTCCCCGTTATTATATGTAGGCTGGCTGTATATAGAGTCAGAGGAACTTCAAGCTACCGGTGTGTTTATTGCGCCGGCAATAACAATTGGAATGAAACTACAATAAGTTCATGAGTGCATGGCTATGTATATTAATCCCGGCAGCGATTACAGGCCTCATTTGCGGTTATTTTATCAAACATAGACTTGGTGTTGTACTGGCGGGCGCAATCCCGTGGCGGCGGCGCTTCAATGTGGCCGATCGCGCAATTGTTTGCAGGAACTGTAGCGGCAGCGGTTGGAGTAGGCGCCTATAGATTTTCTAGGAACTATATCGCGAAGAAATTGACTGATCTGTAAAAACAGCCTTCGTAGTTTAAATTGACTCAGACATAAATATTGATAATTACTGTTATATACGGTATAATGATTCACTGATTATGCGAGTAAGAGGAAATAATATAAGATGTTTTTTGATTCGGTAATAAATGTAATAGGCGGCACGCCACTGTTGCGGCTAAACAATATGTCATCGGGAAACGTCTATGCAAAGGCAGAGTTTCTTAATCCGGGCGGCAGTATAAAAGACCGTGTCGCAAAATATATTATTGAGCGCGCCGAACAGGAAGGCGCGCTGAGACCCGGGATGACGATCATAGAGGCGACTTCGGGCAATACCGGTATCGGATTGAGTCTAGTCGGCGTGCAGAAAGGATACAGGGTAGTATGCGTCATTCCTGAGAATATGAGCGAAGAGCGCAAGAAGATCATAACGGCTTTTGGCGGGGAACTGGTATTGACGCCTGCCGAAGACAGCCTGCCCGGAAGTCTGGAAAAAGTGAATGAGATAATCTCCCAGGATGCTGAAAAATACTTTTTACCGAACCAGTTCGCTAATCCCTATAATCCAGAAATACATTACAAAACGACAGGTCCTGAAATATGGGAAGATACCGACGGGAATGTAGATGTATTTGTAAGCGGTATAGGGAGCGGTGGGACGCTGCAGGGGGTAGGGACTTATCTGAAGGAAAAGAATCCCAATTTGAAGATCGTTGCAGTAGAACCGAAAAACAGCGCGGCGCTTCTCGGCATGGAGCCGGGACTTCACCAGATACAGGGAATAGGGGACGGTTTCATACCGGCAGTGCTTGATAAAAACATTGTTGATATGGTAATTACTGTAACTGATGATGAAGCAATCGATGTAACGCGACAACTTACAAAAAAGGAGGGGCTTCTCGTCGGGACATCTTCCGGTGCAAATGTATATGCTGCTATACATATGGACAATTCAAAGAACAGGATCGTCACTGTTCTGCCCGATCGTTCTGAAAGATATTTCAGTACCGCGTTGATATAAATTCAATAATCCGCATATCAAATCCGGCAATATATATAAGTATGACATATCATGGATTCTTGTAGTATTATGCATTATAATATAAAATAACCATGCAGGAAAGAACTTTTACAGAAAAAAACAGGAAAGATATGGGAAAGTTTTTCTCGTACCGTATCGTGGCAGATAGACAGGGCTTCATTTCCGGTGCCGTCCTTGTTACCAGTCCCGAATGGATTAAATTAAAAAATCATGAAATATTTTAATGATATAGGTATAAACGATGAACTCGTACGGATCCTGAAAACAAAGGGTTTCGTACATCCGACATCCATACAGGAAGAAGCAATCCCCCTGATACTTGAGGGCAGGGACCTGATAGGCCAGGCAGAAACAGGGTCAGGGAAGACCGCTGCCTGCGGGATACCCCTGATCCAGCTGGTAGACAAAAGCATAAATGCTATCCAGATCCTCATACTGACCCCGACACGCGAACTGGCAATGCAATACCTTGATGAAGTCAATTCATTCGCGAACCCGTATGGGGTAACGTCTTTTGTGGTGTACGGGGGATTCGATAAGGGTATCCAGTTGAGCAAGCTGAAAAGCGGAGTGCAGATACTGGTGGCAACACCGGGCCGCATTACCGATATTATCTACAATAATCAGTTTCCGCTCGCGAGTGTCAAGACATTTGTCATAGATGAGGCGGACGAGATGATGAAAATGGGGTTTATCGAAGATATTGATTTTATAAGAAGCTGCATTATACAGGAGTACCAAACCCTGTTTTTTTCAGCTACAATGCCTCCCCCGATAAAGCGTCTGACAAAAAAGTACCTTAAAGACGCCGTGCATATCCGGCTGAACAAGGAGCAGATACAGCCGGACCGGCTGGCACACGCTGTGGTCAAGGTGGGCCGGCGGGAAAAGAAGCGGGCACTGAAAGTGATCTTCGACAGGGAGAATATTGTGCAGGCACTGATCTTTTGTAATACCCGCACCCGCGCGGCAGGCCTGTATAAGGATATCAAAGCTGCAGTCGAAGGTGTGGAGTTCCTGCACGGAGGCATGGATCAGAGGATCAGAACGCGGATAGTAGACAGGTTCCGCAAGAAGAAGATAAAGTATTTGATCACCACGGATGTGATGGCCCGGGGTATAGATATCCGCGAAGTCAGCCACATAGTAAATTATGATATTCCGGATAGCCCGGATATGTATATACACCGCAGCGGGAGAACAGCAAGGCTGGGTAAGGCCGGTATCTCTATCTCTTTTGTCTCAACTGAAGATAACCAGAGTTATAACAGGATCAGAGAAGAGGCCGGTATCCGGCCCGAACTGATCGAGCTTGACCTTTCGAGCCGCAGGTGCGCCGGTACACGCAGACGCGGGTCCCGGAGTACCGGGCAAGACCGCCGCGCCGGATCCCGCGGATCACAGCAGAAAAGGAAACGCTGATTACAACCGTAGGGTTTAGCCGACATAGGGATATATCATGAAAAAATGTCCATTTTGCGCAGAAGAAATACAGGATGAAGCTATCAAATGCAGGTATTGTAATGAATTATTGAATAAAAACTCTGACTGTAAATGGTATTTTAAAAAAAATATATTAATAATATCGTTTTTGTGTGTCGGACCGCTTGCATTACCCCTGGTCTGGTTTAACCCTCAGATCAGCCGGAATAAGAAAATAATTATAACCGCTGCAGTCGGCGTTTTAACTTACCTGTTAACACTGGCATTAGCAGGCTCTGTTAAAGCTATAAATACCTACTACCGGCAGGTATTCGAGTTATTGGAATAGACGTACTACCTGGATTTTAAAAAAACAGTAAAATGAGTAAAATTAAAAACATTGCAATTATAGCCCATGTCGATCATGGTAAAACGACTCTTATTGACGCTATCTTGAGACAGTCAGGCGTGTTCAGGGAAAACCAGAATGTTATGGAGAGAGTAATGGATTCCAATGTCCTTGAAAGAGAAAGAGGGATAACCATGTTCTCAAAAAAACGCCTCGTTCTATTATGGCGGTTATAAGATCAACATCGTTGATACGCCGGGACACGCCGACTTCGGCGGGGAAGTACAACGTATTCTTAAAATGGTAGATTCCGTGCTCCTGCTTGTAGATGCCTTCGAGGGGCCGATGCCTCAAACAAAATATGTGCTTAAAAAATCTCTTGAACAGGGACTTAAGCCTGTTGTCGTTATAAATAAAATAGACCGTCCGAACAGCCGGCCGCATGATACACTGAATAAAGTGTTTGACCTGTTCCTGGAATTAAATGCTGATGACAGCCAGCTTGATTTTCCCCATATATACGCATCCGCCAGAGACGGTATTGCAAAATATGAAATAGAAGACGACTCTGACAACCTTATCCCCCTTTTTGAAACAATAATTAAATATGTAGCAGATACAGAAGGAGACCCAGACGCTCCGCTTCAGTTTCTTGTCTCTGCAATAGAATACGATAACTTTGTCGGGAAGATAGGCACTGGTAAAATTCACAGGGGGTCACTTAAAAGAGGAGACAATGTTGTATTGCTGAAAAGAGATGCAAGCATTGTAGGATTTAAAATAAGTAAATTATATGTTTATGAAGGATTGAAAAAAAGTGAGATCAATGAAGCATTCGCGGGTGATATAGTGTCCATTGCCGGTATTGACATTATCGATGTAGGTGAAACCGTCGCAGATAAAGACAATCCTCAGCCGCTTTCGATCATAGAAATAGACCAGCCCACGCTTGCCATCGAATTTATGGTAAACGATTCTCCGTTTGCCGGACAAGAAGGTCGATATGTAACTTCAAGGCATATATGGGACAGGCTCCAGAAAGAACTTCAATCTAATGTCAGTATAGAGGTGGAAAGAACAGAAACTGCAGACATCTTTATAGTAAAAGGCCGCGGCGAGCTGCAGTTGGCGGTACTCATTGAAAATATGCGCCGGGAAGGTTTTGAGCTGCAGCTCTCAAAACCACGGGTTATCTTAAGGGAAATAGAAGGTAAACTCTGTGAGCCGATCGAACATGCAATTGTTGACGTAGATAAAGAGTTTACCGGTATCGTGATAGAAAAACTCAGTATGCGAAAAGGCGAAATGATAAACATGGCGGCCGGCAGCGACGGCTATACAAGGCTCGAGTTTCACATTCCTTCACGAGGCCTTCTCGGATATAGAAACGAGTTCATAACAGATACCCGTGGTACCGGTATCTTAAACCATATGTTTTATGAATATGGATCGCACCGTGGAAATATACCCTGTAGAACCAAGGGCGCTCTTATCTCTATGGGTAACGGGAGATCAGTTGCCTATGCCCTGGATAAACTCCAGGACCGGGGGGTATTTTTTATAGAACCGGGAGTAAATGTCTACACAGGCATGATAGTCGGCGCACACAACAGAGAAGCCGATCTTATATTAAATGTGCTCAAAACAAAGAAACTCACAAACATACGGGCAGCAGGATCCGATGACGCGGTAAATTTGCCGCCCGCAAGAACATTCACGCTTGAGCAGGGCCTTGAATATATAAATGAAGATGAACTAATGGAAGTAACCCCCAATACTATAAGATTCCGTAAAAAAGTCCTTGATTACAATTCCAGAAAAAGCACAAGAAGATCATAACCGCTAATATAATTATTGAATTACTGTCCCAATACAAGTAAGCTGATAAAGAGTATGCGGTATAGCCGGGGCTTGTGATAAAAGCCGTAAGAATTATATGCAGTTTTTCTCATATGTAATGCATATAGGGAGGACATTGTGAAACTAAAGAGATTAATCACTGTTTTTGTGATCATTATCAGTTTGGCGGTGAATTTATATGCTTCAACCGCAAAAAAAATATACTGGTTTATTCCTGACGGGATGAGGGCCGATCCCAAAACATTCAATGTCTTTAAATGGGCCCGTCAAGGAAAGTTACCCAACATAAAAAGGATGATGGAAAACGGTTCTTACGGGTATTGTATCCCGGTTTTCCCTTCACATACTCCGGTGAATTTCGCTTCTCTGTTGACCGGAGCCTATCCTAAGACCCATGGAGTTGCAGACGGCCCCATGCATATAGAGAACAGGCCGTTAAACCGGGTATCAGTCGGAGGTTTCAGTTCGGTTGCGAAAAAAGTACCGCCTATCTGGATAAACATGGAAGAAAACAACAAAGATGTTGTTTTGCTTTCAATGCCCGGCTCGACACCTCCTGAACTCGATGAAGGCATAACTATCAGGGGGAGATGGGGGGGGTGGGGCGCGGATTTCCACGCACTGAATTTTCAGGCAAGAGAAAATCTGTCTCAAAGAAAAAAACAGGGCCGCGCATCAAGACTCTTCTTTTTCGGCCCGGAATTGACAAAATATATTGATTATGAGCCTGCCGCCGGATGGGTAAATGGTCCGGTTTCATTCAGCCAGCCGCTGGAAATTATCATGGAAGGATGGGGAACGGAAATATTCGGATACATCTATGACAGTAAAGACGATGAGATACCGGATTATGACAGGATCGCTTTTTCTTTAAACAAAAAGGATATTATCTCTGATATAACTCATGGTGAGTGGGGTGACTGGTGTCCCGTAAAGCTTAATTGGCAGGGAAAGAGTATAGATTCAGATGTTAAGTGCAAAATAATAAAATTGGACATGGATAAAGAGGGCAGCCTTTTCTTTAGAATAAGATGTTTTTATAATAACCTGAACGAATATATCACACAACCTCCTGAAATCGCCGGGGAAGTAATAGATAATGTCGGACCAATGGTTGATTTCGTGGATAATTTCCCTCCACAGCTAATATACTATCCTGAAGACAAAGACACATTTTTGGAAGAGGCGGATATGTCTTTGGTATGGCATAAAAACGCTGCAGAAATGATCCTTGAAAAATATGATCCGGACGTATTTATTCATGACATATATACACCGAACCAAATGCTTACCAGCAGATGGTGGCTCGGGTATATCGATCCGGTAAGCAGCCGGTATGATGAAGTTGCAGAAGACCAAAGAACAGAGCTTTGGAATGAAGTTCTGGATATGTACACAAAACTGGATGATATTATCGGCGAGTATCTTAAAAAAGCCGATGAAGATACTTTGATCGTTCTGAGTTCAGATCACGGCGCAGTACCGTTGAATAAATGGGTGCATCTCAATAATCTTTTTGCGCGGGAAGGGCTGCTGAAATTCACTATCGATGAAAAATCCGGCGAACCCATAATTAACCGGGAAGAGTCAAAAGTCATATATTTAAAGATGGATAATGTTTATATTCATCCTGAAGGACTGGCCGGCAACTGGATAAGGGCAAGTGGGCCGGAATACGAAAAACTGCGTGACAAAGTGATAGAACTGCTTAATAACCTTAAAGATGAACATAGTGATAAACCTGTTGCGGCGGCCGTGAAATGGGAAGATGTCAGGGATTACTGGGATCTTCCGGAAGATAGAGTGGGGGACCTGATAATTGCAAATAAATCGGGGTTCGGGTGGAATGAAGAATTTACTGCTGATTTAAAAATATTTTCAATACCGCTTAAAACCGGTTATAAACAGGCGATCTTACCCGATGAGACCAAAGGCATGTGGACTCCGTTCATTATTATGGGGCCGGGAGTAAAAAAGGATCATAAAATAAAAAAACCCATCAAGATGATCGATCAATATCCCACAATAATGCATCTTATGGGATTGGAAATACCGGATTTTGTCGAAGGGCAGGAACTGAAAGAATTATATGATAAAAAATAAAGTCATTCTTGTTCTGCTCATATTATTCGCGGTTGCTTCAGCGTATGGACAGGATGCAGACGCTCCAAAAAAGTTTCTAAAGGATGTTTTTAAAGAAACGGGTGTATATAACAGCAATATAGATGATTTTATAATTAGAAAAGATATTTTAAGGACAGGTAAAGAAAACAGTTTCAGGACGATCATTGCTGAAAAAGACGGTAAAAGAATAAAGATCGAGGTTACAAATAATATCGATCCCGAATCAGCAGAAAAATATATAGAAGAAAGGCGTCATGTAATAAATTCACTATACAGGCATGTTCCTTCTCCATATCCGGGAATGATCTCGAATACTATAGAAATCCCCCAGCAACTCAAACCAAAGGTGTTGAATATAGATTTTGAAAACAAAGAAAAAGAGGTCACCATATTATCGAGTACTGCCAGGTTTACTTATGGAGCAAGCGCGGAAGACCTGATAAAATACCGGGGCGGCCTGCTGTTTTTGTATGATGAAAATAAAAATAGTTTGTATAGAATAGATCTGTTTATTCCAAAAGAGGAGTTCAATCAGAAAGAAGCAGTCGGCATAATGGGCTCATTCAAGTTCGAAAATACCGGAAACAGAGAGAACGGTCCGCTGAAGGTAAAAAAAGGATGGAAATATCTGAAAGGCTATAACCTGATCGTTATAGGTTTTGAGCCGTTAGGCGCCAATCATGTCGGCGCGTATGGATACTCAAAAAATACTACTCCTAATCTGGATGAGTTCGCTAAGAATTCCTTTTTATTTAAAAACGCTGTCAGTCCGTCAAGCTGGACGCTGCCGGTATTTATGTCATGGTTCACATCCCTATATCCTTCACAGCACAGGATCACAAATAAATACTGCATATATACTGAAGAAGTCCAGGAGATATCTAATCTGAAAAAACTTTCACCTGAAGCAGTTACTCTGGCGCAGGTACTGAAAGAAAACAGATATTCAACAGCGGGATTTACCGGAGATGCAGGGATCAACGGGATGTTCGGATATGATTCGGGATTTGATGTTTATTTTGACAGCATTACTTTTGCCGGATTTGATATAACCATGCCTATGGCTGCGGAATGGATCAGGGGACACGAGAAAGACAAGTTTTTTCTGTTTATACAGGGTTATGATGTGCATGGCAGGCATGAGTTGCCGGTAGCGCTTGAAAGATCAAAAGAAAAAAGAAATTTCAGCGGTACTGTAGATGATTACTGGAAGTTGAGAAATCTGAACCTCGACCAGGGTTATGTCGAAATGGATGACAAAGATGTGAGATTCTGGAGGGACTGGTACGACAGAAAGATATTCGAATCAGATAAGCGATTTGGAAAATTCCTGGCGGAATTCGACAATATGGATATTTCAAGAAAAACTGTAATAGTAGTCGCTTCCGGTTCCGGTAACGAATTTTTTGAACATGAAAGAATAGATCATGGACACAGTCTATATGATGAGCTGACACACGTCCCGTTAATAATAAGAATACCGGGGAAAAAGTCCCGGGAGATAAAAATCCAGGTTAGAATGATAGATCTGATGCCTACAATACTAACGGTTTTGAATATACCGGTTGAAAAAAAAGTAAAAAACCAGATGCAGGGAATAAGTCTAATCCCGGTTATGGAAGGCAGGAAATATGATCTTGACGCCTTTTCCGAGACCGATTATTTATTGAGTTCTTTTAAGCGTTCTGTCAGGACCAGTGACGGGTGGAAATATATTTACTCGATGGACACGGAGGTAAGAGAACTGTATGATCTGAATAAAGACCCCGGAGAATCGAACAATTTAATTGAGCAAGAAACGGATACCGCTTATAAACTCGAGCAGAAGCTTTTCCGCTGGCTTAAAAAAATGGGGCAAAATAAAAATTATCATATTAAAATACAGCAGGAAACACTAAAACAATAATGCGGCATCGCGGTAAAATATCCGCAGGTTTGAAATGAAAAAAATACATCTTATCCTAATATGTTCTGCGATAACTCTGGTTTTCCTGTATGTAGGGCGTGCCAATCGCGATATAAACGTTATCTTTGTGCTGCTGGATGGCGCCCGCGCGGATCATTTATCCAGTTATAATTATGACAAAAATACAACTCCTAACATCGACAGGATAGCGGCCGGCGGAGCCTTGTTCCTTAACCATTTTTCCAATGCAACCGCAACGCTGAAATCGGTACCAAGGTACATGAGCTCAAGGTATTACTCCGCGCCTATTTTCCAGCATGATTCCTTTATGTGGGGCATAAGAACTCCCTGGGAAGCCGAGAATATCCTTGACGCATTTGATGATGAACAGATCATTCTCCCTGAAGTTTTAGAAATTAATGGATATAAAACAGCAATATTCACTAATCATGGCTGGTTTGATGAGCGTACCTATTTAGTGCGGAAGTTTATGAGCGCTTTCAGATATGAAGTGTCTCAAACAGATGCTGAAGATGAAAATTATTTCCCTGAAATGATCTCATGGATCAGAAATAACAAGGAAAATAAGTTTTTCATATATTGTCATATAATGTCCCCTCACCCGCCATATCCTCCTAACCGGGAAGAAGAAGAGTTTCTGAAAGCATTTAATGAATTGGAAATAGACGGTGTAAGAAGGAAGTTCCATAGATTGAACAAAAACGAACCGTGGACAGCGAAACAGCTTGAAATACTTGAAGGACTATATGACAGCGATCTGAAACATACAGATAAGCTGATAGGAATGCTTTACGACGATCTTAAAGAAATGGGATTAAGCGATAATACCTTGATCGTAATAACAGCAGACCATGGCTGGGGACTTGGAGAGCATGAGAGCCTGCGCTGCGGCAGTCTGCCGTGGGATTCCGAGTTGAAAATACCTCTTATTATGAGTTGTCCCAAAGCGGTCCCTGCCGGTAAAAAAATAAAGAAGTTAACAGAATCGGTTGATGTGGTGCCTACGATTCTGGATCTTTGCGGGTTAAAAATGCCTGAAGGAAAGACGCTTGACGGGGTGAATCTTAAAAAAGTAATGCACGGGAAATCCCCGGGAAAAGAAGCAGTATTTACCGAACAATCAATAAGGACTAAGAAATATAAATACATTACCAAACCCGACGGATACCGGCTTCTCTACAATATTGAAAAGGATCCCCGCGAAACGCGGGATATTAAAGAAGAACATCCCGTAGTAGCCGACAGATTACATTCTAAACTTGTTGAAACAATGGAGCCTTATAAAAACCGGTTTGAAAACGCTAAGCTTAAACCGCCTTTGAAATTCCCTTTTTATTTTAATATGAAACAATTTGAGATCATGGCGGAAAACATGATCAAAGTAAACACAAGAAAAGGTTATAATGACGCTGCCGTAAAAAGGTCGGCCGGGCATTCATGGATATTGAATGAATTTTATTTAGGGGATCTTTATTCTATTCCTCAAAATAAACGGGTAGAATCAATATCTATTAACGCACCCCTGCCAAATGGCGATTATGATATATATTTGCTGTTGGAATCCGCTAAGATTATCGAACAGGGACATCTTAAAGACCTGGGTCTGAAAGCCAGATTTGAACATACTGAAGAATTTGCATATCCGCTGGATATAAGCTATCCGATAGAGCAGGATAATAAAACCTGTTATCTGAACATGGGTAAAGCCATGATAAAAAACGGCAGATTTCGCATGGAATTGGACTTTATGCCTCCGGATATGCGGGTTTATAAATTGCGTCATATCAAGTTTATTCCTGAGGGCAGTGAAGAATATCAAAAAAAGGCTATTTCCAAAAAGAAAATAACAAGATTAAAAGATCAATTGAAATCACAGGGGTATTGGTAGGATCTTAAGAGAAGATCCTTAATGGGTGCAAAAAAAGACAATTTCCGGCATATCGGATATTAATGCAAAATACCGGGTTATTCGGAAAAAAAGATAACCTGTTTTTTTGAGGATCTTCTGTAGAGGCAGAATTTCCGGCCGATCGATTGTATCAGTTCGGCGTTCGCCAGTTCGGCAGTTTTAGTGAAAGCCTCTTTGCTGTCTATGGGACAGCTCTGCAGGATGGATATTTTTACCAATTCGTGGTTTTCAAGTATTCTATCCAGTTCTTCTAAAACTGTTGAGCTCAGCCCGTCTTTTCCGATATGGAGTTTCGGTTTCAGCTGGTTACACATTCTTTTTAAATATTTTTTATTACTGCTTATCATGTCTTGCTATATCTCCAGTCAAATAGATGTTAATAAATAGTCGGAACAGAAGCAATAGACAGTTAAAACGTTCAGTTGGGGCAATGGTGGCGGCAGGCGTTTAACTGTTTATCGTTAACAAAAAGCGCGTCAGATATACCCCGATCGAGAAGAGTTTCACGGTTAAATGTGTCCACAGGTTTAAATTCAACCAGATCACCTGATAACGAGCAGGCTCTTTTTGCCCGTTCAAAGACCATGTTCTGTGCCGGGCACCAGCCGTTTATAAATGCTGTTACAATAACTTTGTCATTGTTTTGTTCAGGTCTTTTCTTCTGTTTGATCCAGCGGGGCGGGGTTATATCCCCGTTGAGCGGTTTGTACATAAGTAAAGCAGGCCCGTCTTTGTCGGATCTTATATACCCGTGTTTCCTGAACCATGAAGCTTTCATCCAGAACGGAAGGCTTATTCCCCATGCGATCCTTTTGCGCCCAGGTTCTTCACTTCTTCTTCAGCGGCTTTTAGCATGGCTTTGCCCATGCCTTTTTTCTGGAAATTACCCCGGCCTCTTTTATCTCATCAGACCAGTCTTCAAGACAAAGACAGAATGTATCCAGATGTTTCTCGTCTAAATCTATTATTTTCATACGGTTGTTTCTTTTTTACTGTGATATGAATATTTTATAATGTTCTCAGCAAAATGTATAACACTTATATATAATAAAAACGATTGAATAAATAGGATCATATATTAACTCCTTTAAAAATAACAATA
>JBDRKX010000093.1:0-13865 GCA_043813605.1 Elusimicrobiota bacterium
TAACTCGTCATC
This sequence comes from Elusimicrobiota bacterium, assembly GCA_043813605.1. GTDB lineage: Bacteria > CG03 > SLGR01 > SLGR01 > JBDRKX01 > JBDRKX01. Next base: position 13 of record JBDRKX010000093.1, read on the forward strand.
TTTCATTCCAATACACGGGCGAACCTGTTTGTGGGCATAATGTAAATGATCTTTAACATTTTCAAATGAGTCGACGAATGCCCTCCGGGTTACATTTTAGATGATTTGATTCGGTGATTTGACAATATAATAAAAAATATTGATAATTTTTTAATATATTTTTATTAAGGGAGAATAGTTATGAATAAAAAGGCTTTAACACTGGTTTTCTTGCTGTGTCTGGTTGTTTACAACGGTTTCTGTGATACGCTTGACTGGGTTGCTGCAGGCGGCGCGGGTATCGATGACAGCGCCAATACTGCACTGCATCCCGGCGGCATATTTAACGGTTCACTTCTTATCGGGCCGGAAAACTCATCGAGCGGCGGCGCCATATACGGTTATGACGGGACTGATTTCACATCTGCGATGCGTTAATGGTCAAGCGATAATACAGGAATACTGCCGGCGTTCCAATCATATAACGACTATGTATATGCATGGTCAAACAACTCTGCTTCCGGCGCCGAAATATGGAAAAGGGATGTTACGGGGAGCATATGGAACCAGGTATGTCCTAACGATTTCTGTAACGGTATGAACGGTGATTCTAGTAATTTTCAGATAACTGGTGAATCTGTTGTCAGCGGTATTTCGGCAAGTACATTGCTCAATGGGGATATGTTCATAGGGATAACAAATTACATGGGTTGCGAGATATGGCAGACCAGCGACGGCAGTACGTGGACACAGGACGCTAAAGCAGGCAATAGCGATACGGATATGTTTAGTCCGGTGATACCCTGTGTAGGAAATTTTACTGCAATAATGGGTGCGATACTTAACGGCTATATTTTTGCCGGTACGTATCATATACCGTGCTGCGGCCCGCCGCACAGGGGTGAACTGTGGAGATCCGGGTCGCCCTGGGAACAGATAACCGAAGGATTCGGGGATGATGATAATTTAGGTGTAATACCTGCATATAAGCTTTTTAACGGTTATCTTTATGTGGGAACATCGGTTGTAGATTCTTCTACTACTGTAGATGGAGCGGACATATGGCGGACTACAACCGGCAATAACTATAATTCACATATGAGTGAATGGGAAAAAGTGGTTGATTTTCATGCTGTGAACAACGGTACACAGCTTACCAATAATGACAGTAATTGCAGAGAAGTAACATCTTTTTCAGTTCCCGGTGACGGCTATCTGTATGTAGCAGTGAAGAACACTAATACAGGCGCGGAAATATGGCGCACAAATGGAGAGTCATGGGAACAGGTGAACATCGACGGATTCGGTACCGCTGCAAATACAGCCGCCTATCTTTCAAGAGAAAAGTTCAATAATACACTTTATGCGGGAACATCGAATTCTACGGGCGGGAGGATATATAAAGCCTACATGGACTCGAATCCTATAACAATCACAACGGATACTTCGGATGCCGAGTATCGCGCAACGGACAGGGGAAGTACGACAATTGTCGGGTCCTCCAATAGAAAAGGAATAATCAATCCGGACAAAGGCGATATAGTAGAAGTAGCGTTTAAAGGCGATATGCCCGGGAAAATATATACTTAGGATATTCACGCTTCTCGGAGAATTGGTCTATGAAGAGACAAAGGACAGTCTTTCGGAAGGGAAATTTTCATGGATCCCGGGAGATATAGCATCGGGTATCTATATTGTCCACGTGGAAGGTCCTGGCGTCAATATACATAAGAAAATGGCCATTTTGAGATAATCAGGATATGAGCAGGTTTATGAGTTTTATACATAAGGAGATGAAGATGTTGAAAAAATATTTTATTGCAGTTCTGATTACGGTTATTGCCGTACAGACCGGGTTCACAGGGAAGACAGGCAAGACAGGCTGGATGATATTCAGGAAGGCCCGTTCGGCAAAGTTTAAGCCGATAACAGTCACTCCTGTGATGGCTGTACGCGGAGACCTTTCTGGCGTGTTCTATAATCCCGGAGTACTGGCGTTCAACACAAGACAGGAGATATTCTTCCTGTCTGAACTGGGTTTATCAGAAGATATGTTCGGCGGTCTTGTATACGGGCATCCTCTGAAGAATGCATGTATAGCCGGAGGACTGCTCTACTATGATGCCGGTAATATAGAGCTCAACTGGCTTGAAAGCGGGGTGTTGAAAAGCGATAATGTGAACGCGCAGAGAGATATACTTGGAATTGCTTCTTACGGACGCAAGATTAATGACCGTCTTGCGCTGGGTGTGACTGTTAAGATGGCAACAAGCAGGCTTGTGGAAAGAGCTTCGTCCAATGCTTTTGCGGCTGATGTGGGCGGATTGTTCGTTTTGCCGGAGAAAAATCTCAGTTTTACCGGAGCTGTGCAGAATCTGGGTTCTTCCAGTAAGTTTGTAGAAAAAGCCAATCCGCTTCCGCTTTCGGCATTTCTGGGCGCGGGGTATGCGATTGAATTCGGCGAGTATTATATGACTCCCGGCTGCGATCTGACATACCTGATCGATGAGGAGAGGATGGTACCGGAACTCGGATTCGAACTCGGTAGAAACCCGTTCTCAGTGAATTTCGGATACAGTTTCAATGTCGCAGAAGCTAAATGGCATATCGGTTTTACTCTGCTGAAAGACAAGTATGACATAGCGTACGGATATCTTCCGGGTACTTATCTTGATGCAACTCACAGGATAAGCATGGGATTCGGGTTCGGTCCTGACAGGGCTATCGTCAGCCAGGAAGAAGCTCCGAAAAAAGTCACAAAGGAACCGGCTAAAAAGAAAGACAAAAAGTCTGAAGATAAAGACAAAGAGAAAAAATAGCCGGCTGAACAGCTACTTGGTTTTCAGTTCCCAGACACCGTCCCAGTTGCCGTCGGGCGGATTATTCTTGTATTCATTACAGCGGGCAAGATAGGTCCGTGACGGGCCGTCATCCGGTATCACTTTAAGTACGGAATTGAACATTATAATAGATTCATCCCATTTTCTTCCCTTGTAAAGCAAAATACCCTGTTTGAAGAGCCGTATGGCTTTCTGTTTTTCTTCAGGAAGTTCTCCCTTGAGGGCCATTAGCTCATAAACGTGTACCGGCTTGGTCTTGCCTTTTACCTTCAGGGCATCCAGTTCCCGCAGTTCAACTTCATTTTCCACATGCGCTTTCGTGAATTCGCTTATCATTAATCTTGTACCGTACTCTTTGTTTGCCGATTCAAGCCTTGCACCGAGATTGACCGAATCGCCCATGACAGTATAATCCATCCTGGTATTGGAACCCATATTGCCTACGATCATGTTGCCCGTATTAATACCGATCCTCATGTTAAGGGGAGGCCTGTCTTCTGCCAGCCATTTTTCCTGCAGGCGTGCCAGTTCCTCAAAACAGTCCAATGCTGCTTTACAGCACCTGAGGGCGTGATCCGGCTGGTCAACAGGGGCGTTCCAGAAAGCCATGATGGCATCACCTTCATACTTGTCAAGAGTGCCTTCGTATTTGAATATTATGTTCGTCATGGCTTCAAGATATTCGTTTATAAGATGGACAAGGTCTTCAGGTGAGAGGGATTCCGATATCGTAGTGAATCCTGACAGATCGGAGAAATAGACTGTCATCTCGCGTCTCTCACCGCCGAGTTTCAAAGAATCAGGATTCTTAAGTATCTTTGTAACAACCGAAGGAGTCATATATGTTGAAAAAACGTTCTTGATCATCTTCTTCTCTTGTTCTTCAGTTGCGTACTTATAGATGACTACTGAAAGGTCGCACAGGAAAATAACTAGCGAAGGATATACTATATGAAAACATATTCCGTAATTAGCAAAAAGACTGTAATTGACGGCCACGTAAATTATGAGTATCAGTAAGGTGAAAATTATGCCGCGTACAGGGCTGAGTTTTGGTATGATGAATCCCATTAAAATACCAAGGAATAATAAAAGAAGTATATCATGAGAAGTTTCAGACTCTCTGATAAATTGCCCGCTGATTATAGTATCCAGTATTGATATATGTACTCCGACCATTGGATAACTGGGAAACAGGGGTATGGGATTGGCATCAACAGTTCCTGTCGCAGTTTGACCGACTAAAACAATCGAGTTCTTTAAATCCGTAAGATCTATCAGGGGTTCTTCTCCGTTCTTTATCTGGTTATAGGATTTAAGTATGAGTTCATAGGGATATGTGGATATCCCTTCTTCTCCGCTGGCATAATTAACTATCATCTGACAGTGTGAATCCACCGGTATTTTCAAGGGAGTTTTTTTTGTGTCTTCAAATCTCAATAAAACGTATTTATCATCTATGAATTCAGTTTCATCGAATTTTACTCCAAGGAAATCACATGCAAGCCGGAAAGAGATCAGGGGGTATATTCTATCCGTATCACGGTATCTTGCAAAAAGCGGAGCTTTTCTTATGACTCCGTCCTCATCGGGAGAGCCGTCAGCATATCCTGTTCCTTTTAAAGTATTCAGAAGACCTTCGAGGGGTAGCGTGATAACATCCAGCGGTATGAAATTTTCGTACTGTTCATTTTTTATCCCATACTGGAAAAAATTATTCTTGGGTATGATATTCTGTTCACCTAAAGAAAAATAAAAAGGATAATATACATTCCCGGCTTTTTTTGTAGCGTTGAAAAGAGCCAGGTCGTCTTCCGGCCGTTCTGTATCAGGTTCCATAAAGAGTATATCAAACATTATCGAGGCAGGTTCGTATTCTGATAAAATATTGATCAGATCGGCATGAATGCTTCTTCTCCACGGCCATTTACCGATAGTCTGAAGGCTGGTATCATCTATCGTAACAAGCTTAACGGGACATGTAAGTGTTTTCCAGTCCCGCAGGCTGTATCTCATGTCAGATGCATTAAGCTCATATCTGTCAAGTATATGGAATATATATAATAAAAGAATAAAAAAGGTGACTAAAAGTGATATGAGCAGCCCGGGTATCCATTTAGGTAACTTTGTTTTAAATAGTTTCATGTTTTTTATTGGTTACAATATTCTTTCAAGAAACTTAAAAAGGAAAAATGCAAAAACAGCCGATCCGCTGGGTATTGTTATCCAGCCGATTACTATCTGGACTATCTGCCTGCCGCTTATTGCATTGATGCCTCTTACCAGCCCTACTCCTGCCAGTGCTCCTACGATTGACTGCGATGTAGATATAGGTACTCCGATAATAGAGAAAAGGTGTACACCCAGTCCTCCGGCCAGCTGTGCTGTAAATGCGCCTGCAAGGTCAAGCGGTATTATATTCTTACTTATGGTTTCAGTGACTCTCCTGGAAAATGTCAGTGCTCCCAGAGCTATGGCAACACCGCCGGCTACTGTAAGCCAGAAGAATTTGTCAGGGTATTTGTTTACCAGCATACCCATTGCCGTACCGGCATGATTAGCACCGAGTGTATATGAAACATATGCAGCTGAGATAATAACGGCGATACCCATTATGCGGTTCCATAAATTCTGGTTTTTGGCCTTGTGCAAAAAGAACAGGATTAAGCGGTACATGATATATGCCATTATCATAGTAAGTATCGGGCAGAGTACCCAGCACATGATAATTTTTTTGATGACTGCGAACTTGATGTCAGCGGACTGTAAACCGAAAGCTCCGATACCAACGCCTGCGACGCCTCCGACAATGGCCTGTGAAGTAGAGACAGGAAGCCGGAGTACGGTAGCGATTGTGACAAAAATGCCGGCTGATAACATGGCAACCAGTATGGCGAGTTCCGGCAGCTCGGCTTGTACAATCCCTTTCCCGATTGTCTCCATCACGTATTGGCCCTGCAATGCCGCTCCGAGTACGGCAAACACAGCTACAAATATTATACCCCGTTTGTACGAAAGTATACCTGAACCGACAGAAGTGCCGATACAGTTTCCTGCATCATTTGAACCAATGTTCCAGCCAACATAAAAACCGGCTAAAAGTAATATGCTAAAAATTATCATTGTGTCTTAAACATTTATATAAGGTTTTTATTTTAAAAGGCAGTGTTGAAATATACATCCGGCAGTAATGATATATTTTTAAAAATTATTTCTAAAATACGTTTTGTATATGGATTGAAAATTTCAGTTGAGTGTGAGTTTAATTGATATATTAATACGGGCATTTTCTTTACTTTGTATTTACTGTTTGTGTTTCTTTTTATTTTTATTTTTTTATAATCCGGCATGGCAAATATTTTTTATTTATTGACTTAATATCTGCTTTTATTCCTTTTTATTTCATCATCCATAATTACTACTATATTAAAAAAAATATCTTTTATCAAGAATATCTTTGATCACATGGTAAAGTAATATCTTTTTGTATAAACCGGATTAAAATATTGGTTACAGTGCTTCAGTTTAAAACAGAATAAATGTATTTTTGAAAAATATTTCTGCGATATTTTGCGCAAAATATTGACATAATATATTTTTATGGTTACAATATTCGTTAGTGATAGGATTGCGTGGTTTAAAAGAGTAAAGTTAGTGTGACAGGAGGTAGAGTTATGGCAACAAAGAAAAAAGTAGCACCGAAGAAAAAGGCCGCACCGAAGAAAGCTGCACCGAAGAAAAAAGCTGCTGCAAAAAAGAAAAAATAAAGTAGCTTAATTACATGCAGAACGCAATTACCTGTCAATTTAATAACTGAAAGCATATCAGCTAAATTAGCAGAAAATACGGCGGGCAGGAGATATTGAAATTTAAAAAAATATCCTGCCCGCTCTTTTTTTTGGAAATACTGCCTTTAAACCTTTTGAAAACCTTTTTGAAAAACACAACTTGAATAATAAGGTAAAATGATTATAATATTTATATATATTGATAAATATGCATATATAAACAATGATACTTTCGGAAAGAATTAAAAGAACGCGGGGGAGAGAGGAAATATAATGAGATCAAATAAATATTTTAGGAAGATGGCATACGGAATTGTATATATAATGTTGTCCGCTGGCCTTCAATTATCTTTTGCAAAAAGTATTGCTATAATAATTGATAAAAACATTAAACCGTATGAGACAGCTTTAGGCGGGTTTAAGCAGTTTCTTCAGGAAGACAACATAGCAGTTTCCGTCAAAATATATGATGTCGAAGGAGCAGGCTGGGTGCTTGACGGCAAAAAGATAAAAGACAGCAATCCTGATGTTATAGTGACATTCGGAGTTGAAACTACAAGGATGGCAAAAGAAGCTATAAGCGATATACCTATTGTTTTTTCAATGGTGTTCAATCCTGAAAAAGAGGGATTGGTCGATTCAATGGAAGTTCCCGGTAGGAATGTTACTGGTGTCTGTCTTGATATACCTGCGGCAGACCAGTTCAAAAAAATGAAATCGCTATTTCCGGAATTTAAAAAGGTAGGAGTGGTATATGATCCGGTAAATTCAGACAACTTTGTCAAAAAAGCGAAAAAAGCAGCAGTCTCGCACGGATTTGAGATGATAACACACAGTGTTAGTTCCAGCAATGAGATCATGCCGGCTTTTGAGAACCTGAACGGGAATGTGGATTTGATATGGGCTATTCCGGATACAACGGTATATTCAAGCGCTGTTTTAAAGCGTATTCTGATGTTTACACTTAAGAACAAGATCCCATTACTCGGATTCTCTGACAGTTTTGCAAGAGCGGGAGCATTGATGGGAATGTATTGCGATTTTGAAGACATAGGAAAACAGACTGCGGAACTTTCTATAAAAGTGCTTAACGGAAAAAATGCCGGAAGCACTCCGGTAAATAGTCCCAGAAACATAAAAGTTACACTTAATATTAATACGGCAAAAGTCCTTGGAATCAATGTGAGTGAGGAGGTTCAGGGCATGGTAGATGAAGTACTGAGCCTGAGACCATCAGATGCGGGCCGCAACGGTTGCTTACTTGCACTATTGCCTGAAACAGCGGAAGATAAACGGAATATTGCAGGTGTATCTCTAAGATTCTAAAAAACCTGTAGATAAAATCCACAAGACTAATATGAATAATAATAAAACTCCAATAACACTTCTTGAAGAAATAGCCGAAAGATACAATCTGGCTAAATTGAAAAGCATCCTGAAAGAACCAGATACGCTCCTTGAAAAAGATATATATATATCACTGGATAATATTGTAACAGCTGTTAAATCTGAAGATAATACGAAGAGCTCCCTTCAGGCTGCCAAGAATATTTACGGTTCTCCGATATTCAGTTTGAAAGAAGGCTTCCTGATAAAGAATGAGCCGGACATAAGCAAAGTTGTTGATGCCATGGAAACATTCTCATTCTGCTTCAAATTAAGTCCTTACCATGTAATCAACACGCTGCTTGCGCTGATAGAGGCACAGATAACCGGTTTCGAGCTTGAAGAGTTATGCAGAAAGGGTACAGAGCATATCGAGTCATTCATCCGGTATTCTCTGGAAAACAATACCGGCTGGAACGGCGACCATCTGAAAGCAGATAAGCCGGTTCTTATTATGCCTGTAGGCGCTGCCGGTTGCGGCAAATCTACTTTCTATAGAGAACTTAATAATGTAGTTAATATTTCATGTGATAATATAAGGTACCTGCTTTTTAAGGAATTCGGACCATGTTTTGCCCCGTGGGAGAGTTGTCTTTCATGGTGGGTAGTAAACTATCTGACAGATAATTGGCTGGATCAGGGATACCATGTCTTCTATAACGGGGTCAACACGGATCTGGAGTACAGGTCGCCTATAACTATGGAAAACAGTGATCCGCTATTTTCCGGGATGCCCTATGATATAAGAGTGGCTTATTTCGAGAACAGGGTCAATATGAACAGTGAAGAGATCGAAGAACTTAAGAATATAAACCTATGGAATACATCTATTGATGAAATCAACTTAAAAGGACTGTCTCCTAAAGTAGCGGAGATTATCACGATGATAAAGAACAATTATCAGAGGACACTGGACAGAACAAAAGAAATATCCGAAGGAGTTAGTGCCCAGGACCCGTTTGATGTGCTGTATCCGGTTCCGGCTCCGATTATTAAATTATTCGTAGAGCAATCGTTCGAGCGTCCTTCAGGTAAAAATGTTATCGTGATTCCCCGCAAGGAAATCCCTGATGCAGATGAAAGAACTTCCTATTACCGTAAATATGCCGGGATGATAGTGTCCGGTAATTCCTGAATAAAAGAACCGGTCACTGTACGCCATAGGCAGGAATAGAGTGCCGCTGTTGTAATTTGACATTTAAAGTAAAACTAGGTTAAAATCAATTATTATGATGTTTACGAAACAGAAAAAAGCATTGATTGTTGACGACGAAGAAACTGTAAGAAATACAGCTTCTATGATATTCAAAGGCTGGAATTTAAATGTGACTGTTGCTGAGGACGGTAGTTCTGCGCTTAATGAAGTAAAAAAAATAAAACCCGATATTATCCTGCTGGATATACAGATGCCCGGCATAGACGGTTTTGAGGTATGCCGCATACTCAAGACAAAAAGAGAGACCAGGAAGATAAAGATAATTATGCTTACAGGCCTTGGAAAGACTTTTCAGGTAGACAGGGCTTTTGAGTCGGGTGCGGACGATTATGTGATAAAACCCGTAGACTGGGACCGGCTGAAAGAAAAAGTTTCAAGTTTGCTTAAGACGAAATTATAGATATCAGTTTTAACCATCTTACCGATTCAATCATGATGACACCAGTATCGCTGTCTGTTTATCGAGAACCAGCTGTAATCTAAAGGCTGGAATCAAAAGGAGGAATAATGGACTGCCCTGTTTGCAGAGAACCTATGCTGGTTCTGGAGCTCGAAGGTGTCGAAGTAGACCATTGTATTTCTTGCAGAGGTATCTGGCTGGATGCCGGTGAACTCGAACTCCTGCTTGGTGACAGTGACAAAAAAGACGAACTCATAGGCTCTTTTGATAATTGTGGACATTCAGGAGAAAGGGTCCTGAGGTGTCCCATCTGTCTGAAAAAGATGAATAAGATAATCTGCACAGTTGAAAGGAAGATATTAATAGACAGATGTCCGAAAAATGACGGCCTGTGGTTTGACGAAGGCGAGCTGCATGATATTATACAGCTGGCCGGATTTGATGGTGATAGCAGGGTGCTTGAACTTTTAGGAGATATGTTCGGGAAAAAGAAAAATGAAGGAGAACAATCATGACTGTAACAATTCTGCTGGCAATAGTTATCATTACGGCGCTGGTTTTAGCCGTTATATACAATTCTCTTGTAGGACTCAGAAACCAGGTGCAGAACGCCTGGTCGCAGATAGATGTTCAGCTGAAGAGAAGACACGATCTGATACCCAATCTGATCGAAACGGCAAAAGGATATATGAAACATGAAAGAGAGACCCTGGAAAACATAACAAAAGCGCGGTCTCAGGCAATGGAAGCCAGGGATATATCTGACAGATCAAAGGCCGAGACTAATCTTAGCGGCGCTATGGACAAGTTTTTTCTTGTAGTTGAGAATTATCCTGATTTAAAGGCAAGTCAGAATTTTCTTTCTTTGCAGGAAGAACTGACTTCAACAGAAAATAAAATATCCTTTGCGCGGCAGAGTTATAATGACCGTGTCCTTTTCTTTAATAATAAAATACAGATGTTTCCTTCCAATATTATAGCAGGGATGTTCAATTTCAGGATCAGTGATTATTTTGAGATAGAAGAAAAAGAAAAAGAAGTACCCAAAGTGGATTTCTCCTGATCATACCTGGCAGGTCTTTTAGATAACAGCAAAAACAGGTAGATATATGTGGGAATTAATAAAAGAAAATAAAAGAAAGTCTCTGATACTGGTTTCTCTAATGGGTGTCTGTCTCGTATTGCTGGGATATGTAATCGGAGCATCTGTTTCGCCGGATGCAGGGATTGTAGGTGTATCCGTTGCTCTTGGTTTATGGATAGTAATGTCTTTTGTGAGTTATTTTGCAGGAGATAAAATGATCCTCAATATGAGCAAGGCGAAGCATGTTACCCAAGATGTACATCCTCAGCTTTTTAATATTGTTGAAGAGATGAAGATCTCTGCCAATCTGCCGGTGATGCCGGAAGTATATATAATCGACGATCCGGCTCCGAATGCCTTTGCTACCGGTATTAAACCGGAAAAATGCGCTATTGCAGTAACAGCCGGGCTTCTGGGGAGGCTTAACCGAGATGAATTGCAGGGTGTTATTGCCCATGAGATGTCTCACATTATGAACAGGGATGTCCTTTTTATGAGTTTTGCCGGAATATTACTGGGTAGTATAGTCATAATTTCTAATATATTTGTCAGAAGTATGTTTTACAGTTCTGCTTCAACACGCAGATACAGGCCGGGGAGGCAGGGTAATGCTCAAGGGCAGATCATCATGATTGTTGTTGCTGTGGTATTAGCGATACTGGCTCCTATAATGGCAAGGCTGTTGTATTTCGCTATTTCGAGAAAAAGAGAATATCTGGCGGATGCTTCGGCAGTCAGACTTACAAGATATCCCGGCGGGCTGGCTTCCGCACTTGAAAAAATATCATCGGTAAAACTTGACCTTGCATCTGCAAACAAAGTTACTGCGCCCTTATATATAGTGAATCCTCTTAAGAAAAAAGGAATGAAGATAGCGGATCTTACAAGTACACATCCTCCCATTTCAGAAAGGGTAAGAATATTGCGTTCCATGACACATGGTGCCGGCTACACTGATTATCAGCAGGCATTTTCAAAGATCAGAAATGAACATTGTCTTCCTGCAGCAGCTTTACAGGATCATGAAAAAATAGAAATAAGAAAAGCATCTGTATCGGGTGAACAGGAATATTCCGAGAAGGATAAAAAAAGAGAAATAGGTAACTTGATGATGGCGGCAAACAATTATGCTTTCCTGATATGTGCGTGCGGCCTGAAGATAAAAGTCCCGCCGAATTTTAAAAAGGAAAAGTTATCTTGTCCACGGTGCAGCAGGGATATTACGGTGCCTCTTTCAGGTCTAAAACTGGCGGCAGCAGCAACTTCAGCAAAAACAAAACCGGGGACATCCGGGGAAGAAAGAAGCGTATAAAAAAAAGACAACCGGCTGAGAATCATTCAGTTGTGGGTGCGGCCGGTTACTGCATCTCTCACCGTCATTCAACGGCACACATATGATTTGCAGCACATTCGAAAAAAAACGCGTATAAAAAACTGAAGTCATAGCGATTCGTGATTCCTGGTTTATAGCCTTTCTTGACTCATCTAACATATTTAGTATAAAATTATAATTTATAGTATAGGAATTTGAAAGTTTCAGACGAGAGAAAAATATTGTATCAAGAAAAAAGTGGAAATGGTCAGAAAAATTCATCATCAAGCAGAGATTCAACAGAATCATGCTCAAAATGAGGGATACTACCGGCAAGGGCATCAAATATATAGGTTTTACCGCTCTTTGATTTATAGTTTACGGGTATAGCAAAGCCTGAGTGGCAGATATGGCACTCAACTTTAAGCGGACAGACAGAATCGTCCTTGTTATCAGCTTCAAGTTTGATGACAAACTTTTTGCTGAAAGATTCTTCTGCCTTGCAGTAAGTACATCGGAATAGAATAACAGGTTCTTTGAAAAAAATCATAAAGGCGCGCCGCGAATTTGTCTTGGGAAAACAATACATGATAATTTCATAGGGGTATTGCATTTAAGGCAAAGAAAGGGGTCTATGCCATTTTGGATAAACATTCTGTCAGCCCATGAAAGGATTTTCCTGGAATTATGGAAAGTTGTTTTAAGAATCCGGTTGACGATATTACAGAGTCTGGTTTTGACTCTGTTGGCAAAGATCCCGGAATAGCGTATTTGTTTAAAATGCCTGTCAGGAATATGACGTATGATTCTTTTTATGAATTCTTCCACAGGCAAAGAGATAAAGACTTTTTTGTGGAGTTGTTTATCGTCAAACCAGAAAGAGACAGATCGTCCGTCAAAAGAAGAGATTCTGGTTTCGGCGAGGACCGGGCGTTTGGCATAACGGCCGACATATTGAATGGTGAAAGAAAGGGAGTCAAGCTTTCTACCGATATGAACATACCAGATATAGCGACTGTAAAGCATGTTCAGAAAAGAGTTAAATGTGGAATATGAGCTAAGGAAATTAATAGATTTATGAGTCTGAAGTTTATTGTTTTTGAAGGAATTGCGAAGAAAAGAAATCACGTTGTATTTCCAGCGGGCTTTGAGGACTTTTTCCGGGAAGAAATTAATGGGAATCCAACTGGAGTAATCTAAGGATAAACCGCCGGAAGAAACAAGGATATGAATATGCGGATTGAATTTAATGTCTTTACCGAAGGTATGTATGACAGAGATAATACCTGGGATGCAGTTTTTATACTCTTTAGTCCATGAAATAATAGAGTGAGAGGCAAGTTTGAACAAAGAATTCAATAAAAGTTTGCGGTTAATGAGGCAGAGAGAGCGTAATTGCTCGGGAAGAGTAAAGATAATATGCTGATATTTGAGTTGCGGGAATTTAGAGGTGCTTTTTTGAACCCAGTTATCGACAGCGATTTTCCCGCAGGAGGAACAGAAGCGGGATTTACAGGTGTGAGGAACGGTAAGAGACGAACCACATGAGAGGCAGATGTATTTATGAAATCCCAGGGCTTCGGTTTTGCAGGTGAAGATTTTTTCTACATTGAAATGAATGTCATCGCGGATAAGAGATTTATATTTATCGCTAAAGCGTAACCAGTTATCATTATGAAGAAAGATTTGCTTGATAGAAAATTTACCGCGGACAATTTCCATATGAGTATTATATATGTGAACACATATATGTCCAAATTAGAAAGTTGTAAATAGCCTAATCATTTCTTTATAATGGTTACGTTGTATAGGCGGAACCGTTCCGACATAGTCGGTAAAGAAGGAGGA
>JBDRKX010000094.1:0-28245 GCA_043813605.1 Elusimicrobiota bacterium
ACTATACCGGGCCGGTCTATACCATCAGTCTTGAGGTTGTCAGGCGCTGCCGGCGCGGCAGCCAGTAAGCCTGTTAAAGCAGATATTATAATTATAATAGATATAATATGTCTCATTGTATAAATTTTAACATAGATGACCCTAAAAAACAACAATTTGATTTTTGCCATACTGCTTGTTATAATCTTTAGTTACGGTATGAAAAGAGCGTTTATCGTTGATTTTATGCTGGGGCGGCTATGCCGATGGCTCCGGTTGATAGGTGAAGATGCCCTGTATTACAGGGAAGATGACGGAAACGGCATAATCTACAGTTCTTTGAGATCAAAGAGGATCATACTTACGCGCAATAGCAGATTGAGCATCAAAAGAGCGCTGAAGGTCTGTCTTATAAAAAGCGATGATTTCAGAAAACAGTTGAAACAGGTCATTGATGAATTCGGTATAAAAGTGATTCCCGAGAATATCTTTACCAGGTGTACACAATGTAACAGCATGCTGGAGGAAATACCGAAAGGATCTGTAACAGGAAAAGTTCCTGATTATGTTTATAAAACACAGGAGAGATTTTCAGTTTGCAGGACCTGTTCAAAGATATACTGGAACGGTACGCACAGGGATCTGGTGAAAAAGGTTCTTGAAGAAAACTGATGCAGGTAACAGCTATAGAACATCAGAAATACAGGAGAGATGTCTATTCCGTATATATAGACGGAAAAGAGGCTTTTACCCTGCACGGCAGGGTACTGGCTGATTCAGGATTGGAAAAAGATTCATTGATATCTCAAAGCCGGATAGATGAACTTGTCCAACTGGATGATTTCTTCAGTTCACTTGAATATGCAGAACTGTTGCTCTCCTACCGGAAGAGGAGCAAAAAAGAGTTGTTTGACAAGCTTACAGCCAAAGGATATTCACCTGGTATATGCGCAAAAGCGCTGAATGTCCTTGAAGAGAACGGAAGTGTTGATGACAGGGAATTCGCTTTATGGTGGATAAAGAGCCGGCGCGGTAACAGGCCTAAAGGCGATAATGCAATATACAGCGAGTTGATGAGAAAGGGTGTTTCTGCGGAATTGATAAATGAATCGGTTTCAATTATCAACTCTGAAGAACCTCCGGATGAAGTCGAGCTTGCATGGAAAGCGTGTTCATCCATGCTGGAGAGTTACAGGAACCTGCCGCCAACGGCGGCAAGAAGAAGATTGACCGCCCTGTTGAAGAGAAGAGGATTCTCATGGGATGTTGTCAGGAAAATAGAAGACAGGTTTTTCAGTATATTTTAAGAGGAAAATATAAGAGGAATATTTAAGAGGGACATTTGGAAATATTATTGTTGAAAAATAATAAGGAAGTAAAAATCAAAGTGAAAAAATATGTCATTTTATCAGGAGTTGTTTTGTTTGCTGTTTCTACGGTTTTTGCATCTGACAGGTATTCGGAACTGCTGAAAGAAGGAACCGAAGCTGTCAACGCCGGAGAGAGCCAGAAGGCGGAAACGGTTTTCTCCGGGCTTATAGAAAATGATCCTGCACGGCCTGAGGCTTATTTTGCCATGGCGGTTATGTATATTTCGAAAGGCGACCCGAAAACCGCAAAAAAATATCTTATAGAAAGCCTCGAAAAAGAGAGCGGATATGCACAGAGTTATTACCTGCTGGGCAGGGTAAGTGAAAAGCTTCAGGAATACGATGATGCTATGCGGTATTATCTGAAGTACATTGAACTCGAACCGGATTCCCCAAGGAACGATAAAATCAGGAAAAGAATAGATTTCTTAAGAGAAAGAAAAGAGACATTATGAAAAGGCCTTTTTTGATCATACTGATATTAATGTGTGGTTGCGCCACTACACCTGCAGTCAAAAAAGGATTCAATTTCGGCAGTTACGGCAGAATAGGGGTTATTAAGTTCGTTTCGAACAGCAGTTACAGGGAAAGCGGTAATTCCGTTTCAGACGAGTTCATAAGACAGCTGATGAAGCGCGAAAAGCAGGTATTTGAAATAGTTAATCCTATGTCAGATTCCATATATTCGTATCAGATAATGGCGGGCGGCTATAAAGTGGACGGCATTATTACCGGTACTGTCACAAAATATGTACCGGACGGAGAAGATACGGTTTATTTGAAAAACGATGAAGGTAAAATAGTATCAGAGATGTTTATCAAAGAATCAGAAGTGGGAGTAAGCGCTAAATTCATAGATGGTGCGACCGGCGTGGTCTTGTGGTCGGACAGTTATACTTACAGCGGGTTTAGTGTTGACGATACGATAAACTCCGTTGTCAGTGTTATAGTCAGGAGATTGGAAAAAAACAGATATGAAAGAAAGTGAGATAAGAGACAGATTTAAGAAATATTTCGAGGACAGGAAACATAAATGGTATTCTTCCATGCCGTTGGTGCCGCCCGATGATCCGAGTATGCTGTTTACGACAGCGGGGATGGTACAGTTTAAAAAACAGTTTCTCGGTGAAGCCGGAAAGCTCAAAAGAGCGGCATCCATACAGAAATGCCTGAGGACATCCGATATAGATGAAGTCGGTAAGACCTCGAGACACCTGACGTTTTTCGAGATGTACGGTAATTTTTCTTTTGGAGATTATTTTAAGGAAGAGGCGATAAAATGGGGATGGGAGTTCCTTGTTGAAGAAATGGGCCTTCCCGAACAAAAACTGCATGCCACCATTTACCAGGATGACGATGAAGCCCATGATATATGGAAAAAGTATCTGCCTGATGAAAAGATACACCGGCTCGGTGAAAAAGACAATTTCTGGAAGATGGGAGATACCGGGCCGTGCGGTCCTTGTTCGGAAATATTATATGATCAGGGCCCTGAAAAAGGATGTAAAGAGCCCGACTGCAAGGTCGGATGTGAATGTGACAGGTATCTTGAAGTATGGAACCTGGTATTCACGCAGTTCGACCGGCAGGCTGACGGTACTCTAAATGATCTGCCCAAAAAAAATATAGATACAGGTATGGGGCTCGAAAGGCTTCACCAGGTAATAGCCGGCAAAGACAATGTATATGAGACTGCCGTGCTCAAGGCTATACTTGATGAGGTCGAGAAGGACGCTGACAGTTTTGGTATCTCATCAGGCCGTATAATCGCTGACCATGTCAGGTCAATAACTTTTCTTATCGGTGACGGTGTGTCACCTTCCAATGAGGGGCGGGGGTATGTGCTGAGAAGACTGATACGCAGGGCGTCAAGGGAAGGGAAAAAGTGCGGCTGGAACGAACCGATGCTCTGGAAATATACTGCTGCTGTTGTCGACCTGATGGGGGAGTATTATCCCTATATTGTTGAAAGAGCGGGTCATATTGCAGCTGTATGCAAGATGGAAGAAGAGGCTTTTCTCAAGACTCTCGATGCTGCTATGCGGATACTCAAAGGCTATATCAGCGAAATGAAGAACTCAAAAGAAACAATGCTGTCGGCAGAGAATGCTTTCAAAC
Source organism: Elusimicrobiota bacterium (assembly GCA_043813605.1). GTDB lineage: Bacteria > CG03 > SLGR01 > SLGR01 > JBDRKX01 > JBDRKX01. Next base: position 3,468 of record JBDRKX010000094.1, read on the forward strand.
TATATGACACCTATGGCTTGCCTGTTGATATAACAAGGAATATACTCGATGAAAAAGGACTTGAAGTTGACATGAGCGGTTTTGCGAAACTTATGGAAGAAAGGGCAAAAAGTTCCGAATGGAAAGAGAAGGAGACAGCAGTCTCTTACTGGGATGAAGTAATGGATATTGAAAAAACGGTGTTTACGGGATATGAAAGTCTGAAAGAAACAGCAAAAATACTTAAGATCGTTGACCATGGAAAAGGGATAGTGCTCGACAGTACTCCCATGTATGCCGAGTCCGGCGGGCAGGTCGGGGATACCGGCGTGATCAAAGGAGACAACGGGTCGTTTATAATCAATAATACAATTAAGGAAGAGAATGTGTTCATACATACGGGCAAGCTTGAGGGGGAATTAAAAGAAGGTGATGAAGTGGAGGTCACAGTAGACTATGACAGGCGGAAATCGATAGAAAGGAATCATACTGCAACGCATCTTCTGCAGAGCGGCCTGAGGGAGATACTAGGCGAGCATATACAGCAGAACGGTTCACTGGTAGAACCGGAAAGATTGAGGTTCGATTTTACGCATACAGAATCTGTTTCAAGAGAGCAGTTGGCGGATATCGAACTTAAAGTAAATAATAAAGTTTTACATAATTATTCCGTTATTATAAGGGAAATGAATATTGATGAAGCTAAAGAAAAAGGAGCCCTAGCATTCTTTGGCGAAAAATATTCCGATGTTGTCCGCACCATTACGATCAAGGATCCTGCTGCCGGCAAAAAGATCAGTATGGAACTCTGCGGCGGTACGCATGTAAAGAATACGGGTGAGATAGGTCTGGTCAAAGTGGTGTCAGAGACCGGCATAGCTGCCGGAGTAAGGAGGCTTGAGGCGGTTACCGGTATAAAAGCGGTAGAATATGTTCAGGAAATAGAATCAAAAAACAAGGAGATCGCGGCTCTGCTCAACAGTCCTGAAGATAAGATAATAGAAAAATTAAACAAGATAAAAAAAGAATCCAAAGATAAAGACAAGAAAATAAACCAGCTTGAAAACAAGCTTATCATGGGTTTCACAGGATCATTTAAACCGGATACCATGGATAGAAAAACCGGGAAAGCAGAACTTAATGTGTATAAACTTCCTCCTGACGCAAGAGTACCTGCATTAAGAAATGCGTGTGATAACTATACTAAAAAAGAAAAAAAAGTTGCTGTTGCAGTCACTAAGTCTGACGGACGTGTCACAGTAATTGTGAAAATATCAAAAGACCTTACAGAAAAATATGATGCCAGGGAAATATTAAATAAGATAACACCATTGATAAACGGGAGCGGCGGCGGCAAATGGGATATGGCGCAGGGCGGCGGGAATTCAGAAAAAGATTTAGATACAATCGTAAAAGAAATATACGAGGTGGGAATAAACTATATCAGTTAAGAAAAGCGCCCGTAGCTCAGCTGGATAGAGCGCATGCCTCCGGAGCATGAGGCCGCAGGTTCGAATCCTGCCGGGCGCGCCAAAGGATCGGGACAGGATGAGAAGGGAATTTTGCGCCTGCAGTGCATGAAAAGAGCGGAGCTCGTCAGAAAAATTCCCCGTCCGAAAGCGGCCGGGAGGTGTGGAGGACGGTAAGGAAGAATCCTGCCGGGCGCGCCATTATTTATGGAAAAAATAGAGAATGAATAATAATAATCCTGAATTTGAAGAGTTTTCAAACAAAAACCGTTCGAAGAAGATCGTAGGCGTGATAGGCGGCGCGAGAGTGGAAAAAGAGATCTATTCGTTAGCGAGGGAACTGGGTAGAAAAATTGCTGCAAGCGGTCATATACTGGTATGCGGTGGTCTTGGAGGAGTGATGGAAGCGGCCTGCCGCGGTGCGCACGAGTCCGGCGGCATAACTGTAGGTATACTCCCGGGAAATTCAGCGGCTACAGCTAATCCTTATGTCACCATACCGGTTGTCACAGCTATGAGCCATGCGAGGAATGCCATTATAGTAAGGACTGCCGATATACTTGTAGCCGTAGACGGAAAATACGGTACATTGTCGGAGATAGCGCTGGCTAAAGCAATCGGAAAAAGGGTGATAGGGTTATACACATGGGATGAAGTGCCGGGAGTCGAGGCGGTAGATTCAGTTGAAGAAGCGCTGGCGGAGATAAATGCGACATGAAAGCTGTGATACAGAGGGTGAATCGTGCCAGCGTGGCATGCGGTAAAGACAGGAGAGAGACAGGTGCGGGGCTGATGGTCCTTGTTGCAGTGGGAAAATACGACACGCTGGAAGACATAGATTTTATCGTTGACAGAACAGTAAACCTGAGAATATTTTCTGATGATGAAGGAAAACTCAACCTATCGGTAATTGATACCGGAGGAGAGATACTTGCCGTACCGCAGTTTACACTTTACGGTGACTGCAGAAAGGGCCGCCGGCCCAGTTTCGAGAAAAGCGCCGGCAGAGATAAAGGTGAGGAATACTTCAATATCTATATTGACAGGTTGAGAGATTCCGGAATAACCGTTCTAACAGGATTTTTTGGTAAGGAAATGACGGTCGAACTCGAAAACAACGGGCCGGTCACTATTGTTGTCGAAAATTGTTAATCAGACGAATACCGTTTAATACTGAGGAAACCAGGAATCTGAATGTCTTCCTGGTTTTTGTAATTCTGTCAGCATTGGTGCACACTTACTTCCTGCCGCCTGTTAACATAGAAACCCGCCGCCTGACGCACCTGCATTATCACTTCGTAAATTTTTTTGTTAAAGGAAGCCGGGATATTTTCAAGGACGCCGGCGCGGCTGCAAGTGTTTATTTTAACGGTGTTACTTTAAAGGGTATCGGGGGGGATACCAGTGTAAAGCTCAAATACGACGAGGATGAAGACGGATGGCGCGGCAGGTTCCCGGTACCCTGGGGCGCAAAAGAGGGAGCATATACCGTAAAACTCCACAGCTCCGGGAAAAAGATCGGACTGGAGGACATATTTTTTGTGAAAACACGGGTACCGCAGTATGCTTTTGAAACTCCGCTGAAAATAATGAATCTGGAGAGCATGAAAAGACTTAGAAGTTATAAGATAGTCACTCCGGAAGGAAAAGAAACCGGTTATGAGGGTATCTATGACTGGATCAGGTATATAGGAGGTAATACCTTATGGTATCTCAGCGGACAGACCTCATCGTATACCGAAGGAGACCTGAAAGAAGATTATCCCTGGGTAAAGGACAATCTGGAAACTTTGAAGAAGTTTTCTGAAGAAACAAGAAAGCGCGGTATTGATTTCGGAGCCTGGATAAGCTGTTACATGGTATTCGGCAATAAGAACCTCAAACCTGACTGGTATGATTACAGTTACAAGTACAAAAAGTCGAGCGGCAGGGTCTATGAAACCGACGGTATATCTATTCTTGATAAGAGAAGGTTAAATGACATTGCCGCTCTTTTACAGGAACTGAATGATATGGAGTCAGTAAGTTATATAGGGCTTGATTACATAAGGCCTGCCGGCGGCGGACTTGATCTGGTTGACGAGTTTATAAGTGCTATGGAAATAGATGTACCTGAAGGCTGGAATGAACTTACAAAAAATGAGAGGATGTTATGGCTGGGTAAGATTGTAACGCGTTCTGATAACAGGAATACACCTGTGATAGATAAATGGAACTGGTGGCGTGCTCAGAGGATGGCTAAAATAATCCGTCTTTTAAGGGAAAAAGTGCCGTTTAAGAAACCGCTATGGACTTTTGTTTTAAGCTGGGAACTGGGGCATCAGCACGGACAGGATCCGATAATGTTCCAGGATGCCGGAAGCGACCTTATCGCGGTCATGATGTACGAAGCGGATGCAGTACGGTTTGACCATATAATCGGAGAATGGCGGGATTACCTCGAGGGATTTAAGGTGAATATTGCGATGGGAAACCAGATAGACTGGGTATTGCATCAATACTCTGTTTATCCGTCAGGCCCATCCGAATATGCAAGGCGCCTGGATGACAGTATAGAGAATATTCTCAGTTCAGGAAACCTTAAGGGGATCTTTATACATGATTTCGCAAGGGCGATGTGGGGAAGAAAAGGGCCTTACGAATCTATGGAATGGCTTTCTACAGTGTCACGCACATATTCAAAATTAAACAGTGATCCGCGGATGATGATCAGTATCGATGTTCCGGAAAAGATCCCAGCCGGCAAAAAAGTAAAAGCAGTATTGAATATAAAGAACCTTACGGAAGAAAAGCTGGAGAATATAAGAGTAGAATTTCCTTCTGTTGACGGAGTTACAATATGGCCTGTCGGGAATTCAATCAGGGAACTTGAAGGAAACGGATCTTCGAAAATCGAATTTGATATTATGATAAAAGGAAAACCGGAAATGAGGATGGGCCGGTATATGGTGGCTGCCCGGGTGTTGTGCGGCGATAAGGATGATGTTTACAGTGATTTTGCATATTTGTGGGTGGCAGGTATACCTTCGGACACATGGAGTATTTACAGATGAGAAGGAGTCTTTATGTTATTGCTGTCGCTTTTTTTATTTCTGCATGCGGAGCGGCTGTGAATGAAACCGGGAGAAAGAACCGGGTATCGGCTGTGGCTGGCCAGTTCTATCCGGCGGATCCTGGAAAACTATCGGATATGATAGATGAATTCATGAAGATTGCAAAAGAAAAAGTCCCCGAAGTCACTGATATCGGGGGTATAATAGTTCCTCATGCAGGATATATATATTCCGGCAGGACTGCCGGTTATGGTTTTTCTCCGGTTAAAAACAGGGAATTCTCTACTGTTATACTGCTGGGTCCCAGCCATCACCGGTTCCTTGGAAAACCGACAGTATCCACTTTTAGGACATGGGAAACACCGTTCGGTAAAGTTGAAGTAGATAATGGATTATTAAAAGATATTAAAGAAAATCCGGGGTTTTCAATAGATGATTCAATTTTTGTACCTGAACACAGCCTTGAAGTCGAAGTACCTTTTATGCAGAAATCCTTAAAGAAAGGTTTCAGGTTACTGCCTATACTTATCAATGAATTCTCTGTTGATAAGCTCAAGCCGTATTCCCGGGAACTTGCGGATATTTTAAAAAAAAGGGAAAAGATACTTTTTGTTATGTCGACAGACATGTCGCATTATTTCAATGCCGGAACAGCCCGTGAGATGGATAAAAAGGTGATTGATGCCATCAAACATAACGATCTCAATAAACTGGAAGAAATACTTGTCAAAAAAGACGGACAGCTCTGCGGTGCGGGAGGAGTTATGCTCGGACTTTTAACATTGAAAGAACTCGGATACTCCGGAATAGCGTTTCTTGATTATTCGCATTCAGGCATGGTTTCCGGCGATAATTCAAGAGTTGTAGGATACGGGGCATTTGTCGTATACAGGCAGCCGGAAAAAATAAATCGGAAATTGCCTGGAAACCAGGAGGAAGAAATGGGATATACCAGAGAACAGAAAGTGAGGCTCCTCGAAATAGCAAGAGATTCGATGACGTCTTATATTACCAAAGGAAAGAAAATTGACATAAAAGTCGAAGACAGTGAGCTGGCAGAAAAGCGAGGCGCTTTTGTAACGCTCCATATGAACGGCCGCCTGCGCGGCTGTATAGGAAGCATTATGCCGGTGGATGAACTTTATCTGACCATACGTGATATGGCTGTACAGTCATCTACGAGGGATCCGCGTTTTCCGTCAGTGACTGAAAACGAACTGGAACATATAGAAATAGAAATATCTGTTCTTACTGTACCGAAAAAAGTATCAGGGAGTGAAGAAATTGTTATCGGAAGGGACGGTGTTATTGTAAAGAAAGGCTTTCATCAGGGCGTTTATCTCCCGCAGGTAGCGGATGAAACAGGCTGGAGTAAGGATGAGTTCCTCAGCAGTCTCTGTTATTCAAAAGCGGGTCTCCCGAAAGATGCATGGAAAGATCCTGAAACGGAATTATACACATTTCAGGCGGAAGTATTCAATGAAAAGGAGATGAATATAAGATGATTAAGAAGATAATAACTGTTTTTTTGATGTTCAGTATAGCGGCCTGCGGTTCTATGCCTAAAAAGAACCTTACTACACATAACGGCATTATCGCTGCTCATTTCAATGTAGGAGAAGAAGAAGTGGCTTCTATTAAGGAAAAAGGATTTGATGAGGATTCCATGTTGAAGATACTTATGATATCCAGGAGTTCATATCATTCTATTCAAGATGTAGTGGATATGATGGAAGCAGGCGAAACTCCGGAAAAGATAGCGAATGATGCCGGAATAGAAGAAGCAGTCTTTCAGGAACGCATAGAGAGCATAAAAGAGAGTATATCCCTTAAGTACTGATAAGTACTACACAGGCAAGACTCAGTATTCCGATAGCAGGAAGTATATCTATTATTCCCAGTATAGGTACCATTATAATAGTTGCCAGACAGGCGGCGGAAAACCCTACGAAGACCCTTCGGTAGAGTCTGAGAAATTTATTGGAACCGCTTGTTAGCACAGCGTAACTGCTTGCACAGAGATATTTTATTGAGCCGAACAGATACGCACCGATGAACGTAAAAACGAATGTGCTTGCAAACAACGGCGGGGCGAGTGTTATCTCGAACAGAGCCGGCAGTATTATCAGGAAAAATCCTGAAAGAAGCAGGAATATTCTGAGTATTGAAACAAGTGAATGAGTTTTGCGTTTTCTCATCGTGATTACAGCAAAGACAATACCCAGTGAGACTGCCAGCATTATCATAGAAAAAAACCTGTAAATGCGTCCGCTGGCCGAGTGAAGCGATATTCCCGTATTAAAAAGGAGTACCGTGTAAATAAAGCCAGATAACATGATAATGATCTTTATCTTTTCTTCGACCGGTTTTTTTGAAAAGATCTTCAGGAAAAAGAGAGACAAAAGAGTTAGAAAAACATAAAGAACGAGAGAACTGGTGTTATCGGTCAAGGCGAGTATGAGATTTGCCGGAGGCCCGAATGTAAAGAGGATCTCACGGAGCGAGTATCTGAATGCTGCCGGTGTACTGTCGGTATTTAACGGCGCCGTTTCCATATAAAGATTTTTCCTCGCTTCTTCTATCGAGCCGATCTTATACTTGATAAGCGAAGGGGATATATACGGGGGTATATCTTTAAGCGCATTAAGGAACTCAGCAAGCGCTTTATATGATGTTGTGAAATTCCTGTTGAATGATGCGAGTATTTGCGGAGGCTGGCCATAGAGCTCCAATGTATTCGGAAAAGACCTTAAAAGTGTATTATATACGGTAGCCGATAATATTCTGCTATTTACGCTCAGATCTTCTTCGCCGGTTTTGAGGCGTAATGATATCATGGAGTTATCGCTGAGTATCGAGCATATCTCCTGAAAGAATTCATTCGTATAGTAACGGTTAAAGAAGATATTTGTCGGATCAGGAATAGATATTATCACGATATCGAAGATCTTGCCCATACTTAACTTTCTTATGAAACATCGAGGGTCAGATTTTTTTAGTATCCTGACTTTTTCAGGGTAGATGAAATTATGCGGAGCTATTCTGGTCCCTATATCAATCAGGGAAGGTACAGGATTTGTCCAATAGACATTCTTGACATTAGGGTATTTCAGGATCTCGTTTACTGTATCATGCCATCCGCCGATCACCAGTATGCTTTCAGCCCATGGGTACTGCAGCATTGCGGAGTGGACGAATTCCTGTGTACGGCGTTTGTCCGGATACCTTAGAACACTGGAATGGTTAACTGTAAAGTTATAAATGCCGTTTTTTCTGTGGATATACACTTCGCCGTACGGCGTTATCTCACTCATTACAAAGGCCGTTTTAAATTCTCTTACAAAAGATTTTATCTTTAAGGACAGTTTTTCGGGAAACTGGGAATAGATAAGCAGTCCCAAGCATATTGTCAAAGCGGCATATTTAAACTTGCCTGATGTTCTGACGGAGAATATAAAGAGTATTATAGAGGCAAGCAGGGAAAAAATGAGCGCTGTATATATAAGTTCAAATTTCCATAAATACATTATGTCCGCAAAAAAGAAGAGCGCCGAGCCTGTGAAAAATAAACCGGCGTTATTACCTTTTGCGCATAGGTTTCTGGAAAAGACAGTAAAAGCAAAAGCTAGAGGGGCAAGTATGACTGCCGGATAAACAGTTATTGCATACCACGGAAGTTCGGAAGTAAAGGAAAGCCCGAGAGCTATTTTTTCATGAACAGCCAAGATTGCATAAAAAGGCATGTAGAGAGCCGAAAGAGAAAGAGAAAGTTCTAGCAGCAGATCCCTGCTGAAGGTCTTTGCAAGTTTGCGGTATAGTGTATATCCTGCCAGTATCTCGATAGCAAATATAAAAAATATAATGGGAAGATGAAAAAGCGGGTATTGTGACAGAATAAAAAAGCCGCGGAATATTATTGCTAATTCCGCGGCTATTAAAGCTCCGAACGTGATAAGTGCGGAGGTTGTCATTCTGAACAGTATACCTTTTTATTCCATCGTTATGGCAGACAGCGGGCATACTTCTTCGCAAGTGCCGCATCCTGTGCAGTCAGCTGGTCTGGCCAGCACCGATACATCGTCAACCATATCAAGACAATTTGTAGGACATTCTTCAACACAAATGGTACAGCCTGTACATGTGTCCTTATCGATTACCGGTTTTTCATCATCAGACATTTTATTCCCTCCCTTTTTTCATCATGTTATCCTGCAGGTTTAAAAATAATTTCTTTTGTATAGCAAATTTTATAGATTTTTTCAAATAAACCGAGACAGAACTTTACCTTACAATATTATTTGCTATAATAGTTGAAAATGTCTGACCGGATTATCATGTATAACTTACAGTTCGTGTCGGGCGGTTGCAGTGCAAGGTTATACCGGAGAGAGGATCCCGGTTAAAATAATGATTTTTAAAGGAGTAATACTATGGGTGCAATAATTTTATTGGTAATCATTGTTATTGCGGTTATCCTGTTCAATTCAATGATGCAGTCAACGGGTAAGAAGCCGGATCATTCGGAGAAAGTGTTGGAAATTGACGGCGGCGATATAAAGAAAAAGGTGCGGCTGGCAATTCTGGCCGGAATTGTCCTTATTGCGTTAATAACAGTTATCCGGGGTATAGTGATCGTATCAGCCGGACAGAGGGCTGTCGTTTTTAACATATTCAAGGGAGTGCTCGACAATGAGCTGGATGAAGGACTTCATATCATACTGCCTTATATAAATAAGACGACTGCATATGATGTGAGAATACAGGAATACACCATGTCCAGTATGCAGGGAGAGGGCCGTTTAAGTGCGCCGGACGGACTCTGGTCCCCGACAAAGGAGGGATTACAGGTGGGTATAGATCTTACGGTATGGTATAGACTGGACCCGCTAAAAGTTGCAGAGCTGCACCAGACAATAGGCCCTGCATATGAATCAAAGATAATAAGGCCGGCAGTCCGTTCAACAGTAAGGCACAGCATTTCCGAATTCGCGATAATGGAAGTGTATTCCAAAAGCAGAAAGGAAATAGAACAGAACATCGAGACCAGTCTGAGAGAACAGCTGGCAAAGGAGTTCATAATCGTGGACGGCGTAAAACTGAGAGATGTTAAATTTACAGACAAGTTTGCAGCTTCAATTGAACAGAAACAGGTAGCGCAGCAGGAAATGGAAAGATGGGAGTATGTCAAGAAACAGCGGGAAAAGGAAGCTGATGCCAGGATAATCGAAGCAACGGGAAAGGCAGAAGCCATGAGGATAATATCCGACCAGTTAAGAAAAAATCCGGACATAATAAAATATAATTATGTGGAAAAACTGTCTGATAATATCGAGGTTATCGTAACCGATCAGGCTACGATCATGGATATGAAAGGTATTCTTGACAGGAAAGACAAGAAATAGAGATTAATACAGGTTTGTGGGATTTAACAGATACTAAACAAAAAAAAGGCGTTCTGATAGGCCTTGACACAGGAAAGGGCAAGGTAACCGCAGAAGAAAGCCTGGCCGAACTCCATCAGCTTGCAGAAACCGCCGGTATAGTTATCGAAGGAAAATTTATCCAGAAAAGAAAACTGCCCCATGTGGCTCATTATCTGGGTAAAGGAAAGCTGGCAGAACTCAAGAGTTTTGTGATTTCCGGCGGTCTGAAACTGGTTATAGTAGATGATGAACTGACTCCTACTCAGGAAAGGAATCTTGAAGAGGAACTTCGCTGCAAAGTCATAGACCGTACGAGGCTCATACTGGATATTTTTGCCATGCATGCGTCTTCCAGTGTCGGAAAACTCCAGGTAGAGCTTGCCCAAATGGAATATTACCTGCCGCGTCTCAAGAATATATGGACAGAGTTTTCCCGGTTGGGTGGCGGTATAGGAACAAGAGGTCCCGGTGAAAAGAAGATAGAAGTAGACCGTCGGATAATAAGCGATAATATCACTGCAATAAGAAAAAAACTGCAGAAGATCATAAGCCAGCGGCGGGGTAGAAGAATGCAAAGGCAGAAATCTAACAAAAGAAATATATGTATCGTAGGGTATACAAATTCAGGGAAGTCGACTCTTATGAATCATCTCAGCGGTGCACAGGTAGAGGTCGCAGATAAACTGTTTGCTACACTTTCCCCGACAACAAGGAAGTTTACATGCGGGAAACACGATGTGCTCCTGTCCGATACTGTAGGATTCATAAGGAAACTGCCGCACCAGCTTGTGGAAGCTTTTATGGCCACACTTGAACAGGTGAAAGAAGCGGATCTCCTGCTGCATATTGTCGATATTTCTTCTGAGAACTACAGGCATCAGATAGAAGCGGTAAACATAGTACTGGGAGAGCTGAAAGCCATGGATATACCGGTTTTGAGGGTTTACAATAAAGTAGACAGGCTGCCGGATGGTCTTGAGTATTCTGACGAAAACCAGCCGGGTGTATATATCTCTGCACTTAAAAATATCGGTCTGGATAAATTAAAGTGCAGACTTGAAGAAATGCTGGACGAATTTGTATTTGAAGTTACTTTGAAAATACCCCAGTCAAAACATGATGTAGTCGGATTCATATACAGGAATGCTCATGTAGCTGAATGTTCCTATGATGAAAAGGATGTGATAATGAAATGCTGCATAAGCAGGAATATGATTTCTGCCTGCAGGGAGTATATAGTGGAATGACAAAGACAATAGCTATCGTAGGAAGACCCAATGTAGGGAAATCCACGCTTTTCAATACGCTGATTAACCGCAAAGAAGCGCTTACTTCACCGAATCCGGGATTAACGAGAGACAGGACATATTCCTTTTTTTCACCGGAAGGCAAGAACAGGTATCTTCTTATAGACACTGGCGGCCTTATACTCGGGGCGGAAAGACCTATAGATGAAAAAGTCAATATGCAGGTGGATATAGCTATTGAAGAATCCGATCTGCTCCTTTTTGTAGTTGATACTAAGGACGGCCCCGTGCCCCTTGATGAAAAGATTGCCGACAAGCTGAGAAAAATATCCAAACCGGTGCTGCTTGTAGCTAATAAATCCGATTCTCCGAAATATGATATGCATTCGAGTGAGTTCTTCGGGTTGAGTTTGGGTGAACCTTTAGCTGTATCGGCCAAAGAGAAAAGAAATATCACAGGTATAATAGAAAGAATATTAACAATGCTTCCGGATTCAGAAGAGGATACTGATGATGAAGACCGTCTCAGGCTGTGTATAACCGGCCGGCCGAATGTAGGCAAATCAACATTAATGAACAGTCTGGCCGGAGAGAACCGGGTTATAGTTGACGATGAGCCTGGGACGACGAGGAATCCTGCAAAATGCTATATCAATATCGACGGGTGTGACTGGGAAGTTATAGACCTTGCTGGAATATGGAGGAAAAAAAGAGGCAAGGAGATAGAAGAAGTGCTTGGAATGATAGCTGCCCTTAAGGAGATCGAGCGGGCTAACGCATGTATATTCATGCTCGACCTCAGTAAACCGCTTTCTACCGGAGACAGCCGTATAGCCGGCTGGATAGTAGAAAAGGCGACGCCGGTGGTGATTGCGGGAAATAAAATGGACCTTATAGATATCAGCAGAGAGAAGACTGAGGCATATTATGATGCTCTTATAGAAAAGATGCCTTTTATGGGTTTTGCCCCTTTTGTGATGATATCCGCTTCGGACGGTACCGGCATAAAAAAACTAAAGAACGAACTCGGCAGAATAAAGAATAATACATTTAAGCAGATAGACCAGGAAGAACTCGATATATGCCTGGAAAAGATCATAGCCCATCGCCCGCCGCCTAAAGCGGCTAATATCAGGCCAATTGTTTTAAAACTATATCAGAAAGGAGTTAACCCTCCTGTTTTCAGGCTGGTTATCAATCATTACAGACTTGACAAAATTCCGCAACATTGGAAGAATTATGTAAGAAATACCATTGCAAAGGAATTTAATTATTACGGAGTCCCGGTAACAGTACAGCTTAAAAAACATATAAGCAGCAGGAACAGGAGAAGAAAAGTTAGATGAGTTATTTTAACCTGGCGGTTTCCAGCATACTGGCATTTCTAATTGGTGCTATACCTTTTGCTTATCTAATAACCAAGGTCATTGGCAAAAAAGATATCAGGGAGATCGGAAGCGGGAATCCCGGTGCCACCAATGTTGTCCGGGCAATGAACCGCTGGTATGGATTGCTTGTCATGATTCTTGATACGCTAAAAGGAGTCGTCCCTGTTTATATCGCAAAACAATACAGCAGCAGTGATCCGGTCTTCATATCTTTTATAGCTGTTTCGGTAGTGCTGGGACATGATTTTTCTCCTTATCTCCGGTTTAAAGGCGGAAAAGGCGTGGCAACCAGTTTCGGAGTATTCCTTGTTATTGCTCCTTTGCCGGTTTTGTGTGTGCTCATGGTATTCACATTGGTCACATGTGTCTTCAAATTTGTGTCATTTGGTTCTGTCCTGGCATCTATTATGTATCCTTTTTTTGCGTATTTTATGGGTAATACCCAGTTCGTATGGCTGGCGATTATACTGGGCACCTTGATAATATTCAGGCATAAAGAGAACCTCAAGAGGTTATTGATTGGCAAAGAAAAAAAATCGGTTTAATATCACGGTACTTGGAGCCGGGAGCTGGGGTATAACGCTGGCTGATCTGCTCTACAATAACGGGAACAGCATAACGCTATGGGAGTTTGACAGGAGACAGGCCGAAAAACTTAAGAAAAAACGTTCGTTCATATCACTGAAGAACTACAGTATTCCGGATAAAATAAAGATAACAGATTCCCTTGAGGAGGCAGTTTCCGGTTCGGATTGTCTTGTCGTTTCGTTACCCACAGTAGCAGTGAAGCATGTTGCATCGCGCCTTTCAAAACTAGGGATAAGACAGGGTATGCCGGTAATCAGTACGGTAAAGGGTATTGAAGGTATAACACTGGAGACCCCGTCACGTATACTGCGGCATTACCTTGGAAACAAGGTGCATATTGCCGTATTGTCAGGTCCTAGTCATGCAGAGGAAGTAATAAAGAAAGAGCCGACAGCCGTTGTAATAGCATCAGTGAACCCAAAAACAACCATGGAACTGCAGAGCATTTTTTCCAGTATTTATTTCAGAGTATATACTTCATCAGATCTGAGGGGCGTTGAGCTCGGCGGTGCTTTAAAAAATGTTATAGCGATAGCATCAGGAATATGCAGCGGGCTTGGACTTGGAGATAATACGCGTGCGGCACTGATCACAAGAGGGAATGCCGAAATAATGAGGCTTGGTATCAAACTCGGTGCAAAAAAAGTCACTTTCAGCGGTTTATCCGGGATAGGAGACCTGATTGTTACGTGTTTTTCAGAACATTCCAGGAACTTCAGATTCGGTAAATATCTGGGCTCAGGATATACTGTTCAGGAGGCCAGAGATAAAGTAATGACTACCGTTGAAGGTATAAATACATCAAAAAGCTGTTACAGGTTGTCTAAAAGGTATAATGTGCAGATGCCTGTATGTAATATAGTCTATCAAATGCTTTTTAGAGGTAAAGAGCCTTCTGTGGCTTTGAAAGAGCTTATGCTCAGGCCGTTAAAGAGTGAGAATATCCTGTGAGAACAGCCCGGCTGTTTCGGTAAGAGATTTCGGAAGGAAAATTAGGGAGGAAAATTAATGAATAAAAATGATATAATAGAAAGTGTATCTGCGGTAACCTGTGCTAAAACAGAAGCTAAGGAATCAGTGGAGATGTTCATAAATACTATTAAAGAAGCATTGAAAAATGGTGAACGTGTTACAATATCGGATTTTGGCACATTCTATGTTAAATTCAGAAAAGCCCGTAAAGGGAGAAATCCAAGAACAGGTGAAGTGATTGACATACCTCCGCAAAAAGTAGTAAAATTTACACCGGCACCAAAAATGAACAGCGGACTTTAACTGGAAATTCATGAATAAAAAATATCTTACAATAAGCGAAGTATCAAATGTGACGAGCATACCGCCCCACACATTAAGATACTGGGAATCCGAGTTTAAACTTCTGCGGCCGATGCGCAGATTGAGCGGGCAGAGACGTTATACTCAGAATGATGTTCATACAATAGAGAAGATAAAAACACTCCTTTATGAAAAGAAATACAGTATAGCAGGCGCAAAAAAAAGACTGACTCAAGAAAAAAAATTGATAGGGCAGCAGCAGGAACTCCCGCTTACGACATCGGATACAGCGCTAAAAGTGCTGAAAAAAGTAAAAGAAGATCTTTTAAAAATTAAAGAACAGCTCGGAAAAGAGATTTGACCGAAGCGGGTGTAATTCAGCGGTAGAATGTCAGCTTCCCAAGCTGGACGTCGCGGGTTCGATTCCCGTCGCCCGCTCCATAACCAGCTGTAAGCTGTAAGCAAGAAAGCTTATAGTTTAAAGCTTGGGACTTTTATTGTGTCGGGATGTAGCGCAGTCTGGTAGCGCACTCGTCTGGGGGGCGAGTGGCCGCCGGTTCAAATCCGGCCATCCCGACCATAATCGCGTTGGGTTCATAGCAAGCCCAAGGAAGTATCAAGGGATAATCCGGCGGCGTAAAAGGTTCGGAAAAAAGATTTTTCCGGCCGCCCATAAAAAGGAGATAAAATGCATATTTATATTGGTAATCTTAAATTAAAGACAAAAGATGATCATCTCAGAAAACTATTCGAAAAATACGGCAAAGTAGATTCAGCTAATGTGTATAAAGATATTTTCAGCGGTATGTATGAAGCTATGGGATTCGTAGAAATGCCTGCAAAGAAAGAAGCACAAACTGCTATATCTGAGCTTGACGGAAAAACATTCCGCGGAACAAAAATTATTGTGCACAAGTCACGTGAAAAGGAAGATGACAGGCGCAATAAACTGGAAAATGTGTCTGATGACGAACGTCGCAGCGGAGATGACCGCAGATATAAGAAGAAACATATAGATATAGACAGCCTGGATATATGAAACCCGCCATTTTACAATATAATAATTTCACAGCAGCAAATCCGAATATACCGCAGTCACCTTTTTTTCAGGAGTTTATATAAGATGGTAACAGCAATATAAAAAATCAAAGGACATGGTAATAAGAGGCAGAATAATCAGGCCTCCGTCTGAGGCGGAGAATTTCCTTCTGCAGGTAACAACAGGATGTTCTTCAGATAACTGTACTTTTTGCGGCGCATATGCTGATAAACCTTTCTCGATAAAAACATACGAAGAGATAGTAACAGATATAGAAACAGGTTCCCGAATGTATCCTGGAATAAGACGGGTATTTCTTCTTGACGGCGATGCGCTCGCAGTACCTAACAGGCGTCTTATACCTGTATTGAAAAAACTGGGTGAATCTTTCACAGGTATTACCAGGATATCCAGTTATGTAAACGGTTATAATATAACTAACAGGAGTGACACTGAAATAGAAGAACTGTACACTGATAAACTGAGGCTTGTTTATATAGGGCTTGAAAGCGGGAGTCAGAAGATACTCGATATCTGCCGGAAACGTTCCGGTGTAAAGGAGATGACAGATGCTGTGATTCGTATGAAAAGAGCGGGTATAAAATCTTCAGTAATAGTTCTTCTCGGTCTTGGAGGCAAAGAGCATTCAGAGGAACACGTATATGAAACCGTTAAAGCGCTTAATAGGATGCAGCCGAGGTATCTTTCACTGCTTACTGTTATGCTTATTCCCGGAACCGGTTTATGGAAACAGGCAAGGCGGGGGGATTTTGAAGAACTGGACAGTACCGGTTTACTGAATGAGGCATATGGCATAGTAAAAGGTCTGGCTTTGGAAGGAACTGTGTTCCGGTCCAATCATGCATCTAATTATCTTTCGATCGAAGGCAAGCTGCCGCGGGACAGAAAGAGTATCCTGGATAAGCTGGAAAAAGGTATTTACGGGACTATCAAATTAAGACCCGAATATCTGAGAGGATTATAGGGGAACATATGAGATATACACAGGCTGAATATGGGCGAGTCTTCATTATAAGGCTTGAAGACGGTGATATACTGCATGAATCCATTGAAAAATTCGCAATTGAAAAAAATATCAAAGCTGCCGGTGTGATTATGGTAGGCGGAGCTGACAGGGACAGTAGTCTTGTAGTGGGTCCCGAAGAAGGGAGAAGCGAACATATAAAACCTGTAAAATATATGCTGGAAGATGTGCATGAAATAGCCGGTGTGGGAACTATTTTTCCGCGAGAAAACGGCCAGCCGGTACTTCATATGCATGCAGCATGCGGCCGCGGTGATAACTCAATAACAGGTTGTGTCCGGAGCGGTGTAAAAATATGGCATATAGGCGAGGTCATTATTTTTGAAATCACGGGTACGGATGCATACAGAAAAAAAGATGCTGCAACAGGTTTTGAGCTTCTTGATCCCGGAAAATTGAAATAAAATAGATAATTTTATAATAGTAAGAAAGGAATGTAAATATGGTTGAATTTATAGGTTTCAGTGAAGGTGTCGAAGTAAACGGACAGACAGTTATGTCTATTGTCGACGGTATGGGTGTGTTCAAGGAAACAGCATACAGAATATTGAAAGATAACGGCATAGACGATCCTGAACCGGGGATGTGGTATTCACAGCAGTCATGGCTCGATGCGTTTAAGACCATTTCGGAAAATGTCGGCGAAAATACTCTTTATCAGGTAGGAAAAAAAATACCCGCAAATGCAGATTGGCCGCCGGGAATAAAGACTATCCATGAAGCTCTGGATTCTGTAAATAAGGCATATCATATGAATCACAGAGGAGGAGAGATAGGTTATTACAGATACGAAAAGACAGGAGAAAATTCCGGTAAGATGATATGCTGTAATCCCTATCCCTGTGACTTTGACAGGGGAATAATAGAGGCTGTTGCTGTGAAGTTCCGGCCCGCCGGTTCTTTTATCAGAGTTGAACATACAGACAATGAAAAATGCAGAAAGAAAGGCCAGGAAATATGTGTCTATAATGTTTCCTGGAAAACACTTTTGTAATTAAACCTGTTTTTTTATACTATTGTATTATCAATTGAAATATTACATAATAAACCTGTAGTTAACATCTTAGTTAGATTATTTTCATTGTAGCGGAGGTTTTAATGGGTAAAACATATATGAGCAGGGAAGGATACGAAAAGCTTAAAAAGGAACTTGAGTATCTACAAACTGAAAAAAAACCTGCAATATCAGCGAGGATAGGTGTTGCAAGAGAACACGGGGACTTGAAAGAGAATTTTGAATACACGGCAGCCAAGGAAGCGCTGACACAGGTGATGATAAGAATAAGGGACATAACGATGAAGCTGAGCACAGCTGAGCTGATAGAAGATGCGGATATAGCTTCGGACAAGGTGTATATAGGAGCCACTGTGTTGGTTACTGATGAAGATACCGGTGAAGAAGAGAAGTATCAACTTGTATGCGAAGATGAAGTAGATGCTCTGGAGGGAAAGATATCCGTCGAATCCCCTATTGCAAAAGGGCTTCTCGGACACAAAGAAGGAGACATTGTCGAGATACAGGTACCTGCCGGAATATTGAAATATAAGATAACGGATATATCGAGGTGATGTCTGTATTTTATCTGTAACGCGAATAAGGAGTGAACAATGCCTAAAAAAATAATGATAGTAGAAGATTCACACAGTATAAACGAGATCATCAAGAATGTACTGGAAGATGCGGGGTATGAAGCAGTACCAGTATATACCGGTGTGGAAGCGACAAGGACCGCTCCTAAAGAAAAACCTGATCTTATACTGCTTGATATACTTCTTCCCGGCGGAAACGGCGAAGTCGTTTATTCACAGTTGAAGCAGCTCTATGTTACAAAAGACAAACCAATAATCATTATAACTTCTGAAGATCCGGCAAACCTGGCTGAATTTATATTAAGAACCGGTTTTGATGAGAATGACATTCTCTTTAAACCATTGGATTTTGACAAACTTCTGAAAAAAATATCGGAACTTATGCCGGCATAACAGGATAAAAAGTAGAGAGGAGCGGACTATGAGCGACAAAAAAAGAGTATTGATAATCGAAGATGATGTTACAATGAATAATCTGCTGAAAAAGGTTGTTGAAAAAGAAGGTTATGAATGTGTTTCTGCATATAACGGACTGGAAGCTGTTAATATGGCTAAAACAGAAAAAGCTGACCTGATACTTCTTGACCTGATATTGCCGATGGGAAGAGGGGAAGTAGTGTATGCCCAGTTGAAACAGCTTTTTGCCACAAAAGATACGCCTATTCTTATAATAACCGCAGAAGACCTTGATTACCTGGTCGAATTCGTAGCAAGCAGGAATATTCCCGAAGAAAACGTATTTACCAAGCCGGTTAATTTTGAGCAGCTTATAGCTAGGATAAAACAGCTTATGCCGGAATAAAGACTGATTGCAGCCGGACAGGTATAATATTTTGGAGAAATAAACAATGAGTCAAAAAAAAGTTCTTATCGTTGATGATGATATAAATGTAAATAAAATGCTGAAAAATGTGATAGAGGGAGAAGGTTTTGAATGTATTTCTGCATACAACGGGCAGGAGGCAGTGAATGTGGCTAAATCCGAGAGGCCGGCCCTGATATTGCTTGATTTGATCCTACCAATTGGAAGAGGAGAAGTCGTGTATGCCCAATTAAAACAGCTTTTAGTCACAAAGGATATACCGATTCTTATATTAACTGGAGAAATGCTTGTTAATGTAGCTGAATTCGTAGCAAGCAGGAATATTCCCGAAGAAAACGTATTTACCAAGCCGGTTAATTTTGAGCAGCTCATAGTAAGGATAAAACAGCTTATTCCAGAATAAATGACAGCTGCAAAACAGGTCAGGTATATAAGGTTTCTAAGAGGAAAACGATGAGTGATAAAAAAGTTCTTATCGTTGATGATGATATCACGCTGAACAAGCTGATGAAAGAAGTGATCGAAAACGAAGGATATGCATGTATATCTGCTTTTGACGGCATGGATGCGGTTAATAAAGCAAAGGAAGAGAAACCTGATATAATACTGCTTGATATGACATTGCCTATGGGAAGAGGCGAAGTGGTTTTTGCACAATTGAAACAGCTCATATTTACAAGAAATATCCCAATACTGATAATAACATCAGAAACTCTTGAGAATCTTGCAGATTTTATTGTTAAAAAGGATATTGACGAAAAGGATGTTTTCCTGAAACCTGTTAAATTCGATGCAGTTAAAAGCAGGGTTAATTTCTACCTTTCGGAGTAATGATATTTAATTAATCTTGGCACAAAGAAAGGCGGATTGATTTTTTTCTCTGAAATTTATAAAATCAAAACAGTTTCTTACTGATATGTTTATTTCTTATAGTCGGGGTGTGGCTCAGTTTGGTAGAGCGCTGCGTTCGGGACGCAGAGGCCGTGGGTTCAAATCCCGCCGTCCCGACCATCCACGTAACCGAGGCAGGCATGGCGGTCGCCGGGCCTGCCATTCTCTCACCGGAGGTGGACCGATGCTCGAGGAGCTTCTGCATTGGCTCGGCTTCGGTCTCTGTCACCAACTCCCGGAGCGCTCATTCTTCGGCGGGGGCGTGCAGGTCCCCGTGTGCGCCCGGGACACGGGGATATACCTGGGGTTCGCGGTCTCACTCTTGGTGATCGCCGTCGTCTCGAGAGGCCGCAGACCGCAGGAGACGCCGCGGCTGTGGCTCGTGCTGGTCGGTCTCGTGTTCCTGGGCTCCATGGCGCTCGACGGCGTGTCGTCCTATGCCGGCTTCAGGGAGACCACCAACGGCATCCGTCTGATCACGGGGATCCTTGCCGGGTACAGCTTGACGTTGGCGTTCGCTCCGATCCTCAACGGGCAGCTATGGCGCAGGCCCGGTCCGGAGCGGGTACTCGGGCGCGGGAGCGAGGCGATCGTATGGCTCGTGACGGTGCCGCTCCTGTTCGTGCTCGTCAGCGGGGTCCTTCCCGTGCTGGGCGTGGTCTATCCGGTGCTCGTGGCCGCGGGCATCCTGTTCACGTTCTCCGCCGTGAACCTGGCCATCGTGTGCCTCTTGCCACCGTTCGAGAATCGTTACGACCGACTGCGGCAGGCGTGGCTGCCCATCGTGTTGTCGCTTTGCCTCACGGCGGCGGAACTCTGGGTCACGGGATCCGCGCGGGCGGTCCTGGAGCGAATGGCGGGTTTAGCGTGAGGACCGGGCTCACGTCTGGTATCTTGAGACCCAGGACGTACCACGTATTCCCCTAGGGGGCTCGGATGTATACCAACAAGGATGCCGTGATGGTCATGATCGTCACAGAGATGTTCCGCATCGAGGGGACGCTCCACGTCCTCATGGGAAGCCGGCTGACCGATGCGCTGAACTCGAAGACGAAGGATTTCCTGGCGGTGACGGAAGCCAAGATCTACTCTCTGGCGGACGACAAGCTTGTGTACGAACCCGAGTACATCGCCGTGAACAGGGACTCGATCTCCTGCATCTTCCCGCTCGAGGAGACGTAGACCGGCCGAAGACCCAGACTCGCCGATAGGTGAGGGTCCCTTCTTCATCTCCCCAGGCTTCGATGACGACTCCCGTGCCACCCGGCAGCCGACCCGGCACACCGGGTATAGTCAGGGAGAGCGTCCGCACGGGAGGTGCGCATGATCCCCATCATCTGCTTCACGTCCGATTTCGGCCTGGAGGACTCGTGGGTGGGTGTCTGTCATGCGACCATCTACCGGGCGACACCCCAGGTTCGAGTCGTCGATCTCGCGCATCAGATCGAGCCCTACGACATCCGGAAGGGAGCGTTCGTGGCTGCGTCCGGCGTGTGGCAGTTGCCGAAGGCGATCCACCTGGTGGCGGTCGATCCCGGGGTTGGAGGCGGGCGCCATGACGTCGTGCTCGTCACCGGGGCGGGATCTTGCCTCGTCGGGCCCGACAACGGAGTCCTCATGCTGGCCACGTGGCGTGCAGGAGGCGTGGCCGAGGCCTACGCCATCGACCCGCGTGCCCTGCGTCCCAGGCCGCCTCTGGCGACCTTCCACGCCCGTGACGTGCTGGCTCCCGCCGCTGCCACGCTGGCGAGCGGGGTGGACGCCTCGGCGTTGGGCGAGCCGATCGACCCGGACGGACTGATCCCCGCTCCGTTCACGCCGACCGTCGGGGAGGGAGACACCATCTCGACAGAGGTGCTCGATGTCGACCGGTTCGGCTCGGTGCGCATGGGCATCTCCTCTGCGGACGTCGAAGAACTCGGGGTGAAGGGACTCGGACTCGAGCTGAGCGTGGGGCAGGTGAGCCTCTCAGTCCCGTTCGGTGCGACCTTCTCGGACGTGGGACGCGGAGAGCCCGTGGCCGTCGTGGACTCCTCGGGGTGGCTGACGTTGGCGGTCCGAGAGGGACACGCCTCGGAGCGTTTCGGGATCGAGACCGGCATGGTCGTGAGTGTGCGACGGACGACCTGAGCGCCGGGGATACCTGACTATGCGGCCTGGTACAATCCTCTCTGCGTGCAGAGACGAGCGACGCGCCGACCATGACCGATAGAGAGGCACACCCATGGACCATCCCCGGGCCGAGATAGGCGTCTTCGGCGGCAGTGGGTTCTACTCGCTGCTGGACGATCCGCGTGAGGTGGAGATCGACACGCCGTACGGTCCTCCGTCGGCGTCGGCGATGATCGGTGAGATAGGCGGCCGTGCGGTCGCATTCATCCCTCGCCACGGGAAGGACCACTCGATCCCGCCGCACATGATCGACTACCGGGCGAACGTCTGGGCCATGAAGTCCTTGGGCGTCGGTCGCATCGTCGGACCGTGCGCCGCGGGCTCCCTGCAGGCGCACGTGGACCGGGGTGACTTCGTGATCTCGGACCAGTTCGTCGATCGCACGAGCGGCCGGAAGGACACGTTCTACGACGGTCCCACGACGACACACGTATCAGCCGCCGACCCGTACTGCCCCACGATGCGGCAGGTCGCGATCGAGGGATGCAGGAGCCTCGGCATCCCTGTGCACGAGACCGGCACGATCGTGGTGATACAGGGACCGCGGTTCTCCACCCGGGCGGAGTCCAGGTGGTTCGCCTCCCAGGGTTGGGAGGTCATCAACATGACGCAGTATCCGGAAGGCTATCTCGCCCTCGAGCAGGAGATCTGCTACTGCAACATCGCGCTGATCACCGATCACGACGCGGGGGCTGAAGGGGTCGCCCCCGTCACGAACGAGGACGTCATCCGCACGTTCAACGAGAACAACGAGAAGCTCCGGGACCTGTTGTACGAGATGATCCCGGCACTCCCGGAGACGCGCGACTGTGCCTGCGCGCGCGCCCTGGAAGGCGCGACGTTCTAGGATCGTCGGCTGCGTGACCCCCTGAAGGTCTGCTTTCCGCCGACCGGTTAGGCGAACGGCCGGAAACGCCCCCTGAGTGGCATCGAGAATCCTGTAACCATTGTTACAATTAACAAGAAACTGTTCGGAGGGGGATCCGGCGTGAGCAGGCTCGTCGACGACCAGATACCCGAAGGAGTGATCGAGCGTTTACCGCTGTACCTGAACGCGCTGATCCAGCTGCGTCAGGAAGGTGAGCCTATCGCGTCATCGGCCGTACTCGGCGCACTCTCCGAGACCAATCCCGCGCAGATCCGTCGCGATCTCACACATTTCGGGTCCTTCGGCAAGCGCGGCATCGGGTACGACACCGTCACGCTCATCGATCGGATTCAGAAGATCCTCGGCAGCGATCATACACACAGGGTCGCGTTGGTGGGCGGGGGACACCTGGGTCAGGCGATCGCCAGCCACGATGGTCTTCCCAGGCACGGGTTCCACCTGTCAGCCGCCTTCGACACCGACCCTCACAAGGTGGGCACGGCTATCGGGGATGCGTTCATCCAGGACGTGACCGAACTCGAGAGGACCATCACCGACCAATCCATCCGGATCGCCGTCATGGCCGTGCCACCCAAGGCC
This sequence comes from Elusimicrobiota bacterium, assembly GCA_043813605.1. Classification (GTDB taxonomy): domain Bacteria; phylum CG03; class SLGR01; order SLGR01; family JBDRKX01; genus JBDRKX01. The sequence continues at coordinate 26,918 of JBDRKX010000094.1, forward strand.
GCTCAGGAAGTGGCCGATCGGCTGGTAGCTGCGGGTGTGCGCGTGATCATCAACTACACGCCTCAGATCGTGAAGGTGCCTCCCGAGGTGACACTGCACAACACCGACCCCGTGCAGGAGCTCTTGCACACGCTGTACTACTTGTCGCGCCAAGAGGGCGTAGCGCACGCGTAGGAATGGTGATACCCTAGCGCTCAGCCCTCGACATGGGCTGCTGGCTCGAGAGACGCGCTCGTCTCCGGTGATGAGCGGATGGGACGATAGGAGGCCTCATGGCTGCGCTACCTTTGGGCATAGGACCGATGGAACTCATCATCATCCTCATCATCATCCTGTTGCTCTTCGGCCCCAAGCGCCTGCCCCAGCTGGGCAAGTCGCTCGGCAAGACCGTCAAGGCGATCCGCGAGGGCGTGGAGAGCACTGACGCGGACGACGACGACGATGAGGACGACGTGAAGGTGAAGGCCTCGGAGCCGACCGAAGAGAAGTCGTCCACGACCGACGAGGTGTAGCGGGAGGTCCGTTCGCCTTCTCTCAGACGAGGACCTCGAGGGTGGGTCGAACTCCCGCTTCCGAGGTCTCTTGTCATACCCCACCCGTACGCTATAATCGTCGCCGACCTTCTACCAGGCGTGGGGTACGGTGACAGTCGACCCGGCGCCGATGTGGATGTCACGAGCAGCCGCTACTACTCACGGGGGAGTACGCATGCCCAAGGAGATGGCCCTCACCAAAGAGGGGATCACAGAACTCGAGGATGAACTCACCCACCTTGAGAACGTGCGACGCCGCGAGATCGGCGATCGCATCAAGGAGGCCAAGGAGTGGGGCGACCTCTCGGAGAACTCCGAATACGAGGACGCCAAGAACGAGCAGGCCTTCGTCGAAGCCCGCATCAGCGAGATCAACCAGATCCTGGCGAACTCCACGGTCATCACCCCGCCGAAGCGCATCACCAAAGTCATCCTGGGTTCCCAGGTACACCTCAAGGACGCACGTGACGGCAGCGAGCGGCGCTACCGTCTCGTCGGCTCCGCCGAGGCCGACCCGTCACGCGACAAGATCTCCAACGAGTCGCCCGTCGGCAAGGCGCTGCTCGGGGCCAAGAGGGGGGACGTCGTCAAGGTGACCGTGCCTTCGGGCAAGGTGTTCGCGTACGAGGTGTTGGCCGTCGGAAGGTAGGCGCGCATGACCGACCAGGGTCCCGAAGGACACGCCGGGCGCGGTGCCGGCGAAGAGATCCTGGCTGCACGTCGCGTCAAGCTGGACACACTCCGCGAGCGAGGGGTCGAACCCTACGCGAGCCGCTTCGACGTCACCCACCACTC
>JBDRKX010000095.1:0-34227 GCA_043813605.1 Elusimicrobiota bacterium
TCCCTACACCGAAATCAACTACCGCCCCGTACTGAAGATATAGACCCGTTACATCCATATCCACCACCGCGCCCTGCCCTACTTTTGTCCGGCTGAAGGCCACATTAGAAGGCTTCTTGTTTATTGTTATCGTGCTTAATACTACATCTTTTCCCTGGTCCGGGTTGACCACTCTTACAGCAAGCGCGGTCCCCGTAGGCGAAAAATTCGGGTCTATTATCAGGTCGCATTCGTAATACGTACCGTCTGTCGTCTCGTTCAGCGGCGTCATCAGCGTATTCCCGAAATAGAGGCTCAAAGCGCTGTCAAAGCCGCTGCCTTCCATGCGGAACTTCTTCTCAGGATAATCCGATGTGTCTGCCGCCTGCCCGTAATACTTCGATACAGGCAGCGGTATACTATCTATCACGGGCATAGGACCTATTACAAAAAATCCGCCCGCCGTACCGGAAGAGGCTGTGCCGCCGCTTACCGGATTATTAAGGTAAACAATCCTATCACCCGCTGGACACATTGACGAGACATCCACAATTATTTCCAGCAGACTTGAAGATTTCCATGTTAAGCTTTTTACTGTTATCGAATCCGGCGACACGTCAAAATAGACGTCCGAGTCGCTGATCCCGGATTCGAACCCGGAACCTGCGATCTTCAGAGTCTTATCTTCGGTATTCTGGCCCAACCGGTTATCAGGATCGGAACCGGTTACCGTCAGGCCCGTAAGTTTGGGCTGGGCGGTAACAGTGAGCGCTTTGATAGCAGTAACTGCGAACCCTCCGTCAGGATTTTTTGTAGCCATCCACCGGGCACCCAGCGGCGCGTCTGAATCCACGTTTACTCCCTGCAGTTCGAAAAGACTCTGGCTAAAATTCCCGATACTCCCGGTATCTATCGAAACATCCGCAGGATACCCTGTAGGATCAGTTGAAAACCATACTTCCAGACCGGTCTGAAAGAAAGCCCCTTTTCCTACAACAGTAATGGTCGAACCGCTCACTCCCTGGGCCCTTATGTTCGGCAGCAGATAATCGACTTCCGGTTTACGGGTGACTTCAAAATAGCTTTCCCGCGTATATTTTCCGCCGTCGGGATTCGTTATAGTCGCATTACGCAGACCGGATACCGCGAGATCGCTGACATCTATGGTTACGGTAAAAGACGAGGCATAGTAGACATAATCCGATACGGTTATTCCGAGCCCGATATCCAGCTTACACCCGTCCTGCATATCGCTTCCTGTAACTGTGATAGCCAGACCGGCAACACCCTGGCCCGCGGAGGTCTCGCTGAGCGAAGTTAAAGTAGGCTTTTTATTTATTTTTATCGCATTGGAAATAACATTACTCTCTCCCTGGTCGGCATTTATGACTTTCAGGTCTTTGTCCCCCACAGGGCAGCCGTCATATATCTTTATATTGGCCCAGAACACCGTAGCGCCCGGCGAAAGCCGCGAGGATATCAGTTTTATCTCGCTTTCTTCCACTCCGAAATCCAGTTTTATCCCCGTTCTGAAATCCGACCCTTCAATTTTTAATTCCTGGCTGGTATCTTCTCCGAATTCAAGAAAAGAGGGTTCGGTTATCGTGCTTATTATCGGCATGGCATTAATAGTCATTGAACTCGACATGAAGAAATATCCGCCGTTACCCTTGTTTATTACCTCGATGTCCACCGGCCCGGTGGGACATTCGGAAGAAATATCCACTGTAACGTCAATATGATCCGCGTAGGTATCCACTCCTTTCACAGTAAACGAGCTGGTCGGTATCTCCGGGCCCGAAGGCGAAAGAAAATTGACTTCGACATTCCCCGACTCAAAACCCGACCCGTACAGTTTTATGACCTTACTGTCTACGTTCTGCCCCAGTTCATTGCCCGGCGTGGAACCCGGTATATCCAGGCTTGTCACTTCCAGCGCGCTTGCCACTTTAAATCTTATACCGGCATCAACGACCGAATCAGCGTATCCTTTATCCGGATTGGTCAGGATAACCCGCCAGTCATTGCTCACAGTGGCGGTTGCCAGGAAAGTAACGTATGCCTCTATTTTTCCGGAGCTTATCATTTGCGTATCATTCACGATCACGCCGCCGTACTGCTGCTCGGGTATAATGAACCGGCATTCGGTTGAATCCCCGAAATTGCTCCCCAGGATCGTGATTGTGGCATAAGAAATTTCCGTGGCCCTCACCTGGGGCGAGAGATAATCGATCTTGGGCCTGGTGTTTATCTGGAATTTTTTTCTGTAAGCCGGCGGGCACTTGGCCGGCTCGGCAAAAATCCCATCCGGCGGGTTCTGTATATAAATATCCATGTCGCCTGTACCCGCATTGAGCCCTATCTGTACCGCGCAGGTTATAGTTGACCTGCTGTAAGTGTAATCCGAAGTCGTTACGCCGCCGTGAGAAAATATGAGTTCGCATCCGGGAGCGAAACTCTTGCCGTAGACAGTAATGCTGAACGTGGAAAGAACATCATCGTAATGCCAGTTCTGGCCGTAGGAAGCCTGCTCGAAATCAGGGTCGACTACGACATTGGATATCTGCGGGAGTACCCTGAAATAGACATCCTGGGAATCCTCGTCAATTTCGCCGTTATGAACATTCATCTTGAAGGTTCCGGTAATATCAGGGACAACGAACTTGACCTGGGAATCGTTCCAGACAAGGACAGAATCGGTATCCAGGGACTGAAGATTTGGCCAGCCCTCCATATGCAGGTAACTGTTGGCGCGGGGATCGCCGAACATGCCGCCTGTTATATCGGCATACCCACCCGTCAGGGCGCCGCCCGCCAGCAGGTCGTTTCCCACCATATCTTTTATCCAGTACATATAAGGTTTAAAATAGAGGGGCTGCTCATTCCACTGTAAATTGGCGTCATAACTTCCGCCGGTCTTATTGTAGAGCAAGCCCAGGTTGCAGGGCCCGGCCTGGCTGCCGTCATCGCCTCCCTCATACTGCATTTCTACTACAATCCTGTCGCCGTTGCGGACATCCAGATCAACACCCATATCGGTATCCCCGTCACCGGTATGGCCGAGAAAGGTATAGGGATTAGTGAGACCCGCTTCGCTGCAGCTCGCGGCGTCCGTAGTCTGGGCCAGGGGGGCGGCCGCGCCGCCTTTTTCCACTCTGTCCGAAATGAGCCATTCCTCCTCTTTGGTGCTTTCGGTAATAAGAAGTTCATACGAGTCGGGCCACATCTCGGCGCCGGCATCGTTACTTGCCCTCCAGAGATATGCCTGTCCCGTGATATCGAAACCATTCTGCCAGCCGGAATCACCGTCATTCTGACAGACGCCGCCCTGCAGTCTCCACTTGGTCTCCTTTTTTATTACCTGGCCGCCCACAAGCGGCTGCGAGACCCATATGCCGAGCGTATGGTTGCCTGAAGTAATTGGCCCTATTATTATACTCTTATTCTCGCTGCCCTGGCTTATATTCATGACACGGGCATCCCCGTCTGTCCAGCTTGTCATGTTTTCCACGCGGGAATCCTGCGGCCCTGAAGGATGCGGGCCTTTTGTCTTATGGGAACCCGGGTAGAGCACATAGCCCGATATTCCCGGAGGCGAGCCCGTAAGGTACGTATCCTGCGGACTGTAGGCGGAAGCCGAATTTTCCGCCCCTGAGGGAGTACTGTCTTTGGGATTCCCGGCGGATACATAAAAAGAGTAAAGCGTATTATATCTGAGCCCTTTGATAAGAGCAGGCTCGCCGGGATCGCCCCCGCCCCAGCCGCTCTTTGTCTTCCAGGACGCCCAGGTGATACTCCCCAGCGTACCGTCGGTCTGTACATACTCTGTCCCGTATTCGGAGGAGACCGCTTTTATAAGGTAATAGAACCCTGACGCTGTCTCCGCGGGATTGTCATTTATCGTTAAATACACCTGGTCAGTATAAGGGCCGGCTACGACATCAGGCGCGTTCGGCGCCATGGGAGCGACATACTGGCTTGTTTTTTCACTCATCCCGGCGGAGGGCTGGCCCCATGTGTCCGTATGGTTCGACCTTATATAATCAAACTTATCGTCACCGTTCAGCGCAGAAACAGTCCAGGTGTATGTGGAATTATTACCTTCAAAACCGTATTCCCAGCCCGAATCCGCGCCCCCGTTTAATTTGTAGCTGAAGGTCGGAGAGGAAAAATGGGTCTCCGTCCAGATGGAGCGCAATATAATAGAGGTATTGCCGGAGACCGGCGCAGGGTCAAATGCTACTGGGGTCGCTATAACCGGCCCTATATTATCCACAGCGAAACTGTAGATAGTTCCGTAGGGGCTGTTTTCGCTGCTCTCGTCATTAACCTTGAACCGGAAAGAGACATCCGCGCTGTCAATGTTGTTTATCTGGTTCTTGGAATACCAGGTAACAGTTGTCACCTCCCCTGACCAGTCTGTGGCAGAACTGAACTCATCATCAGGCGGCGTGGCGCCGGTAAAAACAAGGCTGCCGTCCGCAATCGGGGTCCATCCCGCGCCGTTTAAGTTATATTGGGCGCTGCCGGTAGTGAAAGTTGAGATTTCGGGCGCGCCATTGTCCCTTACCCGGAATTTAATATCTACATATCCGGTACTGTCGGCTCTTCTCACCGCGCCGCCGAGCGTATGCGCTTCGGTATAACCCAGGGCAAGGACAGAGGGGTCTGTCACCCCTTTAACCGAGATGCCGAAATCTGAAAGCGAGTTTTCGCCCGATGTCGGTGTGTTATCCTGGGCGTTCCCGGCAACTACGGAGAACCAGTATGTCACAGCTCCCAGAAGATCCTGCACCGTAACAGGCACGCCCCAGGTGGTAGTTGTCTGCCATACCTGGTTGTCTCCGAGGGTGCCGTCCGCCTGGATATACTGGACCAGTCCCGAAGGCGCTACTGTGGCTCTTATCAAGTAGAATAGATCAGATCCGGTCTCACCGGCATTCTTGTTTATAGTAACGTCTATATTCTTGTACGTGATGTTATTTACAGTGGGCGCATCGGGCTGCAATGGTTTTACATAAATTTCTTCAACCTCGCTTTCCGCACCGCACTCATTCCCGAAACTGTCCGTATATTTTGAGTTGATAGCCGCAAACATGTCATCACCGTCCAGGGTAACGGAATAATCTTTGTAAGAATTGTTCCCCGCCACATCACCGGCGGCCCAGCCGAGAGGGCCCGCGGCGTTCAGATTATAGTCGAACTGCGGCGTACCCGTATTGGTCTCCGTCCAGACAGAGCGCAGCCTGAAAGACGTATTGCCTGAAACGGGCAGCGGGGCAAAATAAACATCCGTTGCAATAACAGGCCCTTTTGTGTCAAGAACAAACCCTGTCATTTTCCCGTAGGGGCCCGAATAACCGTAACTGTCCGTGACCATAAAACGGAAGTCGACATTAGAAGAGTCAATACCATCAGGCGCGGTCCAGGTAATTGTGGAAACCTCTCCCGTCCAGTCTTCGGCCGGCTCAAAGTTCCCGTCAGGCGTAAATGCCACATCACTGTCATAAACATTTATCCAGTCGCCTGAGTTTACCCTGTACCCGGCGCTGCCGCTCTTGAATATGGAATTATCCGTTGAAAAGTGAAAATCCTTCACCCTGAAATACATATCGACATTTCCTAAGCCGTCCGTACTCTGGCTGACCCCGCCCAGGACATAGTATGAATCATAACCCAGTCTCGGAATCCCGTCCGGTTTTATCACAATATGATAGGCTGTGGACTCCTCGCCCCCGTCGTCGTAAGTCCAGGCTACATCGCCTGTGAAGCCCGCCGCCGTCGGTTTTATAAAAGCAGCTCCCTCAGTCGGGCCGGCCCCGGAACCGGATGCCTCCTGAACGGTTATACCCGTATAACCTGCTGGATATCCGGGGACGGCCGGGTTGCCGTCGTCATCATCATAGGCAAAAAGAGAAAGAACAAGCGAGTTGGATTCAGCCACGCCGACATCCGGAGACGTCGGAAATTGTACAGGAGGGCTCAAGTCATTATAATCGTATTCGCCTATCGGGGCCGTCAGGCTCTGTCCGTAGAATCTCATCACAATGCCCTGCATTGTTTCACTTACGGAGGTATTAAACTGGTAGTTTGCTGGTTCGTTTGCGGTTGCCACCTTGTACCAGACCCTGGAAGCCATTGCGGCTGCGACAGGATGCTGGATCGTGTCAAAAATGGGGATCCATCCTTCTTCTTCAGGGGTAAGGTCCGCGACGTCCGTTTGATTTTTGTCCTTTGCTACGATCGCCACAAGGAGGTCTCCTTCGGCGGTATTATTCGGCTTGGCCACAGTAATGGAAGCAACGACAGCAGTCTCGGCCTCACTATATTGGCCGCTATACTCAAGCCCCGTATAAGACGGCTCATAAATCTGGATCTCGGTCGTTAATTTGGATGACGACCCCTCGTCTGAAAGCGAGTTCTCCGCCGCGGTAGGTGTAGGATCCTTGGAGTTTCCCGCGGCGACCGAGACCCAGTATTCCGTGCCTCCGGCCAGGCCAATCACTTCATCGGTCGGATTAGTCGATGCCCAGGTGGAAGTTGTCTGCCAGACCTCGGCATCTCCAAGAGTGCCGTCTGCCTGCACATACTTATCCGTAAGACCCTGTGTAGAAAATTTTATTCTATAGAATATATTAGATCCCCCTTCTGTGAGATTCACGTTTATCGCAATAGTAGCTGTAGCTATTTTCACACTGCTTATGTCCGGCGTAGGGGGCTTTTTGGGCTTTACATACATGGTCGCGGAACTCAAAGCCACGCAGGACTGGCCCGTAGAGTCGATATAGGTTGACGCTACCACATCGAATTTATCGCTCCCGGTAAGCTCACCCGTAACAAAATATTTAGTTGAATCGTTCCCGTAAGATCCGTCCTCCCAGCCCTGCCACCCCCCGCCGTTTAACTCGTAGCCGAACTGCGGTGTGCCGACATTAGACTCTGCCCACACAGCCCTCAGCATGATGCCCGTATCTCCCGAAACTACAGCAGGGTCAAAATAGATATCGGTAGCAATTTTAGGGCCCCTGGTATCCATGGAAAACCCGCTTATCGCACCGTAGGCGCTGTCGGTGAAACCGTCGTTTACCTTGAACCGGAATTGCCCGTTGACAGTATCACAGCCCTCTCCCGGGTCCCAGGTGACGGTTGAAATCTCCCCGCTCCAGTCAGCAGCCGTGGTGAAGGTCCCATCTGTGAGAAAGCTCAGTTCGCCGCCAGGGATATCCGTCCAGCCGAGCGCCGCGCTTTCCCAAACCTGGGCGCTGCCGCTTATATAAGTGCAGTTGTCAGATTCGGCGTCCTTTACCCTGAAAAATATATCGATCGTTGATGTATAGACGGTATACCCGCCTAAAACATTATCCGAATCATACCCTAAAACCGGTGTAACATTAGGCGCAATGGCAAGCTGGAAATAAGCTGCCGCGTCTGATATATTAGGATTAACAATCGCGTTTCCGGTCCAGCCCGCTGATGCCTGGAATTTTGTGCCCCAGCAGCCGCTGGCGCCCGGATCAGCCGTTCCTGACGCCTGCTCGTCGGACTCGACCCAGGGCAGCGTTACGCTGTATGGGTCGCCGTCGCCGCCGTCAAAAGATAAACCGTAGATCGCCAGGCAGTTATTAACAGTAGTCTGAATCTGGGGAATTGTATGAGGATCGGCGCTCGCGGCTGACTGGGTAAAGTTGGATACATTGATGGGGCCGGATGTAAGCGCGCCGGAGATGCGTAAATACCAGCCGAAGATCTGGTAATTTCCTACAGTAGTGACGTTTTGATTACCTTCGCCTCCTACCGCCGCTCGCCAGTAAACCGCGATATGCGAATCCGAGGTGGCGTTACCGGACTCGCCTACTTTATTCCAGCCTGCGACAGCATTAAACCGGATTCCGGTGTTGGTGTCGCAATTACCTACAATTAAAAGCAGCAGCTCGCCCGTGGTGATACCCGCCGGCGCGGTAAGGGTTATATTATTGACTATAGCTCCGCCGCTGGTTGTAGCCTCAAAATCTTCTACGACCGGAACAGCAAAAACCCGCCCCGCCCCCATCACCACCACCACAATCACCATAATTATGGTGACACAATACTTAATTATTTTTACCATACTGAAAATCTCACGTATAATTATGGTGACACAATACTTAATTATTTTCACCCCGCCGGAAACCAGCCGTAAGACGGCATTTATAATTATGGTGACACAATACTTAATTATTTTCATCCCGCCGGAAACCAGCCGTAAGACGGCATTAATACGATTTTTTTTCGTATTAAGCGCCATATTCACAGTATTTCCAGCAGTGTTCATTTTATTTGTAAACTTCTTTCCTGTGTCCTACTTTAATTATTGTCAAACCAGCATTTTTTTTATCTACGGAATAGACAACCCGATAATTGCCGATCCTGATTCTATAAATACCTTCTCTCAATTTCATACAACCTTTCGGATATGGTTTTTCAGCAAGTAAAAATATGTGTTTAGAAATACGTTCATAAGCATTTAGAGGAATTTTATTAAGTTCCTTTTCTGCTGAATGTTTTATTTTCAGTTCATATTTCATGTTTTTCTCATACGCTTTTTATGATACTCAGAGAATAAGCGCGATGACTCATTTTTTCTGTCATTTACATCCCTCAAATCTTCAATTTCCTCTAATAATTCCTCGTACTTTTCATAGTCCAGAATTACCGCCTTCTTGTTCCCCTTTTTATCAATTATAAAATCCGGATTTACTATTAATTTTCCCTGCATTCTATCCTCCTATTCTGCATTCTCAACATCCCCGACGCCATAGCCGGTATAACATCGAAAACCATTGTTATTATAATTATAGTGATAATTATGATGACTAATTATGGTGACACAATACTTAATTATTTTCATCCCGCCGGAAACCAGCCGTAAGACGGCATTAATACGATTTTTTTTCGTATTTATCGCCATATTCACCCCGTTAGAAACGTCTCCACCCCATATAGCAAGCTTACGGGATATACAGGATAAATCTTCTTTCGCGCAGAGCGCGCCCGTTCTAACAGGGTTCACAGTATTTCCAGCAGTGTTCATTTTATCTGTATATCCCTTCGCCCCATAATTTATTCCGGTTTTTCATTTTTCGCATTTTCTTTATCTTTCCGCTATTCTCTCTACGCCGGAACTCTTCTTCTATTTTTCTGCGCTTATCCGGTCTAAAAAAGATGACGGTTTCAGATTCCATTTTTATTCTCCAGTTTCTTTAGTATAAAATCTTTTACCCTTTTTGCTTTATCAATTGCTTCTTTTGCTTCTTCAATATCATACTCAGCGTAAATATCATTAGGATACCTTGCTTCAACGCTATATTCAGTTAATTCCCCTATTTCTTTTTCTATCTCATTAAATGAAGAATCGATCTGCAGACAAAGTTCTAATAAATAGACCAGATCATGAACTCTTTTGAATTTTTTTCCTTTGCGAATCAGGTATGCTTTGATATATTTCTCCGCTGCCTGCTGACAGTGAAAACAGATTGTATCGGTCGGCGGATTTTCTGCCTGAATTACAATTTCCGCGTTCATTAAGTCGTTGCCGGCTTTTTTAATCCAGTTTTTTACTATATTAATTAATTCGTTCATATAGAATTTTCCCTTCCTCAAGAGTATCGTTTAAAAAGCTTCCGGGAACATCTTTATATTTGTCAAATTCAGAAGGCGTATATACAATAATGTCTAAAGGATATGAATAAGGTCTTATTAATGACCTTATTCCAGCCGCTCTTTTATTGGGCTTTAAATCTGTTTCCCTTACTATTAAAAGGTCTATATCGCTGTCTTTACCCATTTCCCCTTTTGCTCCTGAGCCGAATAAAATTATCCTTTCCGGATTAATCTTTTCGACTACGATTTTTTTTATTCTATCTATTGTTTCCCACATATTTAAGTTTCTCATTTTATTTTGCCGCCATTACAAAAAACTGTTTTTCTATTGTCTTCTCAGGAAGCCTGGAAAGGGCCGTTCTTTCGTAAAGCATACTGTCTATTCTTTCCCTGAGAACGCGCGTGCTCCAATGCTCCTTCCGGCATAAGACCGAATAAAATTTCCGCTGCAGCTCATCTTTAACAGGCAATAGAGTTCTGATATGAGTCCAGCTTAATTTTTGACGCAGTGCGTCAAAAATCGGAAAAGTAAAGTAAAATAACCGGCCTATATTCCAGTAAGCTTCAGTCATTGCAAAATTTACCGCGCGACAGGCATTGTTTCGGGCCGCTTCCAAAATATTTCGTATTTTTGAATAAACCACAGAAACTCTTTTTATGTTAGTAATGTTTTTTTTCGCGCTCTTCTTCATTTTCTATTTCTCTCTTAACCGGTTTCCCTCTTTCAGCTCCCGGATTCTTTCCAGTTCCTCAAGAGCTTTGTCCCGGCATCCGACACAGTTGCCGGATGTTTCAATAATATTGTTGTATAACTCTTCCGCTTTCAGGAAATCCTTATCTTCAATATAGATATCCCCCAATGCCAGATTTAACCAATAATTGTCTTTCCTTATATTAAAACCTCTCGCCAAAATATCTTTCGCTTTTTCTCTCTGATTGTTTTTTTGATAGTAGGCCCCAAGCTTATAATGGCAGAAGACCGTTTTTTTCTGCTTTTCCTCAAATTTTAAACCTTTCACATAATATTTAAGGGCTTTTTCCGGTTTTCCGGCCGACTCGTAAAATACACCCAGGTTTATATAGTTTTTTACAAAAGAAGGCGCTTTTTTGATTCCATCCAGATACGCAGCTTCCCCTTTCTCATTATCGCCTTTTCTGCTGTAAGCCATCCCTAATATCATATAAGCCATACCGGATTTTTTATTCATTTCAATCGTTTTTTCCAGAGTTTTTATTGCTTTGTTATAATTCCCTGACGCCAGATACGCATCACCCAATGCAAGCCAGGCATATTCGTTTTCAGGATTATTCTTTACTGCCTTCTTCATAAACGTCAGGTATGACGTGCTCTGTGCGTTTAATTTTGTCCCTTCGTTATATTCTTTAACAGCCTCCTCAGGCATATTCTTAAAATAGTAAGCTATGCCCCGGAAAAGATGCGGGAGCGGATTAGACGGTTCCGCATCCGACCACTTTCCGTTCAACTCGATCAGCGCATCCCAGTCTCCCGCAAGATATGCCCTCATCGTTTCCTGCTGATTTATAGATATGTTTTCAATGATCTCCGGCTCATCCTCTGACTCTGAGGCGGACAAATTAATCGGGTTAATAAGAAAAACAGTATTAATAATAATCGAAAAAACGAGCGCCAATGCCGCTTTAGCGGGTATAGAACTTGTTTTTTTACTATTTAATATTGAAAATACAGATTCCATATTACTGCTTCCGCTCCAATATATCCAAAACTCTGCGGGCTGCCTTTTTTACCCGTTCGTCTTTATCTTTTGCGCTTTTTTTAACTGTTTTTTTTATAATTTTTTTGTCCTCGCTGTTATTCCCTGCGTATTCCAGAAGCGCGTTAACAGCGGCAACCCGGACAGACCAGTCCGGATCTGTGTCGGCTTTTTCAATCAATTTTCCCAGTTCTTCGTCAGAGCCGGATCTGCCGAGCGAACCCACAGCAGAAGAACGGACATTCTCGCTGCCGGTATCAGCGGCCTTTAATAATTCTCTTTTCACTATTTCGGTATCAAAACCGGCCAGAGCCTCCGCCGCCATTGCCCTTGCTGTTTCTACAGAATCATTATTCAGTATATCTATCAGGGGTTCTATGGCCCTTTTGTCGCCTATCTGGCCTAAAGCAACTATTGCGTTTATCCTGGGACCCGTTAATTCATCTTTTAATAATTCGATAAGAGCGGGAACCGCTTCCATAATTTTTTCACTGCCCAGCCTTAGCGCTTCCCTGCTCCTTTCAGAGGGGTCCTCTGATTTTAATAATTCAAATTCCGCGAATAAATTCAGCGGGGCTGAAATTAGCAGTGATATAAATAATATATTAATAATCTTTTTCATTATTCTTCTTTTTCAGGCACCCCTTCCAGCCTTTTCCCCGCATTACCGGCCGCATCTTTTACCCTCTTGTCCTTATCTCTCCTGCCTGCTCTTTTCAGGGCTTTTTCTATGTCTTTTCTTTTGCCTTTATCTCCCCTTTCAAGCTCTACTATATTAGCCAGGGCATTAGCGGCGTTCTTCCTTACACGCCAGTTTTTATCTTCCGACACTTTTTCAAGGATCTTATCCACATCTTTTCCTTTCCCGGCTTTCCCAAGGGACCTGACCGCTGCAGCCCGTATCCTGTCGTTTTCACTGTCACAAGCCGCTAAAAGGGCTTTTCTTACCTCTGCACCGCGAAACCGGCCCAGAGTCTGGGCGGCGATAACTTTTACTCCTTCAGATGCGTCATTTTCCAGGACACTAATAATAGGAGCTATCGCCGCTTCATCCACTATCTCCCCCAGGGCGATAACAGCACAAAGACGGACATTCTCCGATTCATCACCCAGTACATCAATCAAATAAGGAATAGCCTCCTGGTTCCTTTCACTTCCCAGACGCAAAACCTCGCTCATCCTCACAACAGGATCTGTCGATTTTAGAAGTTCATATTCTGCAGACACCACCGGTACTATCCCGGCACAAATCAACAGTGATATTATTACAGCCTGCCATAAAAATATGCCGGCGGCCATGCTCTTCTTTTTATTATTAATATTATTCATATATTTATTTCTACTTTTCTAAAAATACAGAAAAATCGCATATTTCTCTATATTTTCAGAGTTTTATTGTTTTTTAGGAAATAGTTTATGGTTTATTCTATCAGGACAGGGATCCTGAATCTGGGCTCGGATCCCGTTTGAAGGAACGGTTCTAAGATAAGCACAAGCAGTATGATCAGAAGGTGGATTCCGATCCTGCTTACTTTTGCTTTTGATACTATATGCTCGGAGAAATAGGATAACAGTCTCCTCGCACCATAGAAAAAAGATACTGCTACAACAGGCAGTGTGAATATTCTAGGGATAGTGATTTTCAGTGAGTTATCGAGAGGAAATCTCTGCAGACGGCATACGCCAAACGGCGTGAGCCTCGAATATGCCCTGAGAAAAGGAGTGGTTTCAAAAGAGTATTCACATTCTACGGGCCTGTTATACGCGTCCCGGGCATCCATCTTCATGAAATGACCGTCTGAGGCCATATTAAAAACACTGCTATTGGCGGCGTACCCTGTACCTAAAACAGTAAAAACCAGGGCAATTATGCCTGTTGTCACATATAGTTTTCTCATTTGATTATCCACTAGATTTATAACATGGAAAAACTGTTTTGTCAACTATTTTAATGAACCATATTAATGGTTTTCAAGATATATATTTTATTCACGGTATTTCAGTTTAAAGATATGCGGCTTTTTCATAGAATTTCCGGGCCGTTTCAACCCTTAGCGGCGTTACGACCATAGATTTTTTCAGGTTTATAATTATGGTGACACAATTATGGTGACACAATACTTAATTATTCTTTTTAGGTCCTGGTTTTCTTTTTCTCAGTATCCTACCTGTTTTTTTCTCAAGTTTAATAAGAAATTTTTCTTCACCAAATGGTCGTCCTATACAAGTATGTTCTTTAAAACGATTGATCTCTTTATCGGTTACCCTCTCAGCTAGAAATAATGACCAGTCTTTTATTTCTGATATTACAAAATTATCACAGCACAAAATATCTTTTTCTTTTGAAACATGTGATTTGGCACTTGACCATAGATAATCTTCTGCTTTTTCTACTAATCCTGCTCTTACCGGATTGTTTTCAATATATCTTATTGCACTATAAAGATAAAATTCATCTAAAGGATATGAAAGGAATCTTCCCTGCCACAGATACCCACTCCAGCCTTCCCGGTTATTAATCATACTTGTATAGTTTCTATGCGCTTCACCTATTCCTCTTGCCAGGCTTGTTTCTTCTTTTGGTACTGCTATTAAATGAACATGATTATCCATTAAACAATATGCCCAAAATTCTATTCCAGATTTCTGTGCATGTTTTTTGATAATATTCAGGTAGTCTATTTTATCTTGATTATTAAAAAAAACTTTTTGTCTGCGATTTCCTCTTTGTATAATATGATGAGGATAATTCGGGACTACAATACGTGCCAATCTTGTCATGTTTTTATTTTATTATAATGATAGTAATTTAGCAATAATTAAGTATTGTGTCACCATAATTAGTCACCATAATTATGTGCGGAGTTTTCACAGGTTATTAACACTTTTTTAGCCCTTTTTGCTTATTCTTCAGTTCTACGAGTTTTTTTATCTCGGCTATTTCATTTTTTACTGTAATAAAAACATCTTTACCGGTCACTTCTCTTTCAATACGCTCACCCGAAGATAGTCTCAATATCAATATGTATCTTTCCATTATTACACTGTCAATACCGGCTTCTGCCGCAATTATCTTTACTTCTATTACTCTAAACAGATTCTTAAGCTCTTCGGGAACAGGGCCGAACCTGTCTTCCATCTCAGTCTCTATCTCCGAAAGCGCGCCGGAATCACTCAAACCCGATAACCTCCTGTAAAAAGCCAGACGTAAACCTGATGAATCTATGTAGGACTCCGGTATATATGCCGATACCGGTAAAGATATCTCCACTTCCAGAGGTTCAACATATTTCTCGCCTTTGAGCTTTGATATCTCTTCCTTTAATATAGACGAATAGAGCTCAAACCCGACTTTCATTATGTTGCCGTGCTGTTCGGGGCCTAAAAGGTCCCCGGCTCCTCTTATATTAAGATCCCTGAGCGCAAGCTGGAATCCGCTGCCCATAGCCGAGAATGAAGTCAATGCCGATAACCTTTCTTTTACCCTGCCGGTCATGTCTATATGTCCGGGATACATCAGGTAACAGTATGCCTTCATATTGCTCCTGCCTATCCGGCCCCTCAACTGATATATATC
This sequence comes from Elusimicrobiota bacterium, assembly GCA_043813605.1. Taxonomy (GTDB): domain Bacteria; phylum CG03; class SLGR01; order SLGR01; family JBDRKX01; genus JBDRKX01. The sequence continues at coordinate 14,929 of JBDRKX010000095.1, forward strand.
GGCAAGACCGAGCCTGTGGGAATAATCTATTATCATCGTATTGACATTCGGCAGATCCAGTCCGTTTTCTATTATTGTCGTCGATACCAGGCAATCGAACCTGCCTTCGATAAAATCAGACATCACCTCGTTTATTTTTTCAGACGGCATCCGCCCGTGTATCGACCTGAACGATATTCCCTTTATATCCTCTTCCAGCCGTTTAGCAACAGTTTTTATCGTTCCTACCCTGGAATGGACATAATAACACTGCCCGCCTCTTTTTACTTCACGAAGTATAGCTTCACGGACAGTTTCCATGTCGTACGGCATTGTCTGCGTCAGTATTCCCTGCCGGCCGGGAGGCGGAGTGTTTATAAGTGAAAACCCTTTCAGTTTTCCCATCGCCATTGCCAGTGTACGCGGTATGGGAGTAGCCGTAGTAGTCAGAACGTCGACATTACCGAACTTGAACCTCAGTTTTTCTTTCTGTTCCACTCCGAAACGCTGCTCTTCGTCTACTATTATCAGTCCGAGCGAGGGAAATTTCAGTTCCCCGGAAAGAAGCCTGTGCGTACCTATAACTATATCCACCTTGCCGTCATTGACTCTTCTTATGGTACTTTTCTGTTCCATGGGAGTAACAAGCCGCGAAAGCATCTCTATTATGACAGGACTGTTCTTGAACCTTTCCCTGAACCTGTGAAAATGCTGCCTGGCAAGTACGGTTGTCGGCGCCAGAAGTGCTACCTGGTACCCGTTAAGTACCGCCCTGAAAGCGGCCCTCATAGCGACTTCGGTCTTGCCGTACCCGACATCACCGCAGACAAGCCTGTCCATAGTGTTTTCTGAAGCCATATCATTCAATACTTCGTCGACAGCCATCTCCTGGTGCCTGGTGAGTATATACGGAAAATAACCGGCAAATTCCTCTTCCATATCCGGATACGGTTTAAACGAGATACCTCTTTTTTCCCTTGATTTAAACAGTTTTATCAGCTGTTTTGAGAAATCCCGTACGGATTCCCGTACCCTGTATGTGGTCTTACCCCAGCTTTTTCCTGAAAGCGAATCAAGCTTGGTTTTCCATTTGCTCCCTATATATTTCTGTATGACATCGGCATTCTCTACGGCGACATAGAGCCGGCCGCTGCCCGAGTACCTCAGTTTAAGAAAATCACTGACAGCTGACGCGTGCTCTCTTTTTTCTATTCCCTCATATATGCCTATACCGAATTTTCTGTGTATGACGTAGTCTCCCGGATTCAAGTCGGAAAATTCCGTAACCGGATGGATGGGAGGAAGGCCGCGCCTGGGCGTCCTGTAAGACGGGAAAACATCGCCTATTGTCACTAAAGCGGTCTTGATATCTTCTGCAATAAACCCTTTCTGAAGAAAAGAGACTATCCCCTCACCTTCTATACCGGTTTCTTCTCTGACTGTCTCTTTCAGTTTTTTAAGTTCTTTTTCACACGGCGCACTGAGTATGATCCTGTATGAAGAAACTGCCAGCGCTTCCAGCTCTTTTTTTATATCGCTGAAAGATTTTGTTAATCCTAATGTCCCTGAACTGAAGAACATATCCGCTTTTTCAACATTTACACAACAGATAGACCGGCCCCTCCCCAGATGCGGCACTTCCTGCAAAGCTGAAATTCCGGCCCCGGCGCCTTCAAGGAACACCGTAATAAAATCTTCTCCCAGATATTCTGACAGGGTTGACGATACACCTTCCTGATATTGTGCCGGTATTATTTCACAAGAGGCGGCATCCTTTATTGTACGCTGGCTCAACGGATCGAACTCTTTTATCCGCATGATCCTGTCGAGCCGGAATATGATCCTGTACGGATACTCTGCGTCAGGCGGCCAGAAGTCTATAACAGTACCTCTCCTGGCGAATTCTCCGGATTCACCTACAACATCATTTCGCGTATATCCTGCATCATATAGTCTTTTTAAAACATCTTCATACGACGATATACCTGTATCTATTTTAAATGAAGCGCCCTTAAATTCTATTGGTGACGGGATCTTCTCTCTGATAGATCTCTCACAGGCTATCACAGCCCGCGGTACGCCTGACTCTAGCGCTCTGATGACTTCTATCTGTTGCGCAGGGTAATCCAAAGGGAACGCAAGCGGTTTTTCAGGATTGAAGGCTTCCAGCATATCCATCCATTCGGGGATCTCTTTTTCTTTGTCGACAACAATGAGCATATTCAACCCGATCCGTACAAAGAGAGACGACAGCAAGGATGCAAGCGGACCGCTGCTCAGACCGCTTATGTTTATACTGTTTTGCGGTGAAAGGTTCTTTACGAGTTTTTCGAGATATATGCTTCCTTTCCAGATATCGACTATATCCATTATCCCTTGAATATCTTATCCAGAAGCTGTTTATCCGACGGGTAACTGAGCAGTTTTACCGCTTCATCATATGGTGACCAGCGGATTTCCGATATGTTTTTTCCCTGCTTTCCTTTTTTTCCGGCAGAAGTCATCAGGAACCAGTATACCCTTTTTATGACCGTTTTTCCTTTCCTGTGAAAGATATATCCCGTGCGGCCGGCTTGTGTGTCTACAATTGAATCATACCCGGTCTCCTCCAGTACCTCCCTCACCGCGGCTTCCCGTGAAATTTCGCCTTTTTCTATTTTGCCCTTGGGAAATGTCCATACTTCTTCCTGCCTAAGGTTTTTAGTTTTTATAAGGAGGATATCTCCGCCGGTTCTGACAATACCGCCGGCCGAAAACTCGAATTCAGTATTCATATAAACAGAGCTATAAGTTTTAAGCTATAAGCTGTATGTACTGAATCTGAATATTTCCTGTCATCAGTTTTAAGTCTTAAGTTATACGTTGTAAGCATAATTATTAATATTAAATTTTCTTATCTTACAACTTACCACTTACAACTTACTTCTTACCGCTTACCACTTACTTCTTACAGCTGATATCAATCATAATAATATTCTTTTTCACCGCCGGCCGTATCGCATGTGCTTTCCTTTATAAACCTGGAAGGTATATGCCACCTGCTCTGGCCGTAAAGCATCCTTTGAGATGCTGAAGTGAGATAGAGGTATTCCTGCGCCCTGGTCATCCCCACATAACAGAGCCGGCGCTCTTCTTCCATCTGCGCCGGATCCTTAAGCGCATCATAGTGGGGGAAAAGTTCTTCTTCCAGGCCGGTCAGGAACACTACCGGGAACTCGAGCCCTTTTGCAAGGTGTATTGTCATCAGAGTGACATAATCCTCGTCTTCCGACCATGTCTCGGTATCAGTGAGCAATGATATCTCATTCAGTATTTCACTTACGGATTTTTCGCTGTTTTCGTCTTCGGCAAACGCCGATACGAGTTCCTCTATGTTCTCCAGACGGCTGCGGGCCTGTATATCATCATCTTCCTTGAGTACCCTGTGGTACCCGGAAAGTTCTATTATTTCTTTTGCCAGCAGCGCCGCATCATTCAGCTCGAAAGTTTCTTCCAGCCTGTTAAAAAGCATTTTCAGAGGTTTAAGTTTTTTTCTTAAGTTCTCAGGGATATTCTCGCTGCCTTCTGTTACCAGGCGATAGAGCGGCCTTCTTTCAAGAGCTGCCAGCCGCTTCAATTCGTTTAAAGTCTCCTTCCCTATTCCTCTTACCGGGCGGTTGATTATCCTCAACATGCTGACATCGTCGTATGGATTAACAAGGACCTTCATATAGGCGATTATATCCTTTATCTCTTTGCGTTCATAGAATTTTACTCCGCCTATTATCCTGTAATTCAATCCGGATGCCCTGAGAACGTCTTCAAAGGACCGAGATTGCGCATTTACCCTGTAAAAAACAGCCGCATCACTGGCATTAAATGATTCGCATTCAATAAGCCTTTTGATCTCTGCTACCACCCCGAGAGCCTCTTCCCTGTTTGTCAGGAATTCCTGCCATTTGACGGCCTCGCCTTTTTCACGCCTTGTCCAGAGCTTTTTTTGCTTTCTGGAAGTATTGTTCTTTATCACGCTATGCGCAGCATCCAGTATATTCTGGGTTGACCGGTAATTCTCTTCAAGTTTCACCGTTTTCGCGGACTTGAAGTTTTTTTCGAATTCAAGGATATTCCTTATGTCCGCTCCCCTCCAACTATAAATAGAATTATGCACTAATAATCCTTCGGCTACATAATTACGCAGGTCCGGCACTGATATATCATATACATATCCATCATAATCTTTTACTTCAATCCGGGTTACCGTGTCTTCCGTTACCCGTCCATTATCAATAACAGGGACCATCATACCTTCATGCAAATGAGATGCAGGCATATATAAGAACGGTTTCCCGGCAGTCAAGCGGGCTTTCTTTACCAGATCCACATCACCAGCTTCTGCAAGCTCTTTCATAAATTCTATTGCATTGTTATAATTCTTACGCGACGTTTCGACTCTCCAGGTGCCTTTTTGACCTGACCTCGTATTAAATCCCATTCTCTCCACTTCTCTGCGCAGTTTTATATTGGATGTATTCAACTGTATCCTGTGCGCATGCCACGGCCGGGCCACTGTACAGCGGTCTTCACCGAACATAGTGAAATTTATAATCTTCCTGTCTATGTGCCTGTTAATATATCCAGCGGAGCATAAATGCGGGTATAATGGATCGATCATCTCATCACACATAAGTTCTGCAGCCCTCCGGTATGTGTCTATACTGTCAAACAGGCTCTTAATATCTTCATGGTCCAGCGCCATATTTCTTCCTTTTGAATGAAACACATATGTTGGTATACCATATTTAACTGAATAATACTGTTCATAATACAGTGCCTTTTTATGTGTATCACATGTTTTTATTATCCATAACTTATCGGCATTTTCCTGGTTCAATCTGACCATAAGCCCTAACACGACATTATTGGACGCCCTTTTACTGCGTACTCCCTGTGTTATTCCTATTCTGAATCCCAAATCCTTTTTATACATGAGATACACGTAATAAACTCCAGATCGAGGTTTTAACCTTGCAAACAGCATATGGTTGGGCGTAACATTCAGTTTATTTCCTTTTCTGGTAGTGATCCCGATTATTTTCCCGCTGTATTTTCTCCTGGAGATCCTGTCGCATCTGCTGACATATAATTTTCCCCAACCGGATGCGCCTGCAATAGTGTCTCCTTTTTTTAGTTTCTCTACCGGCACATGCCCTGTTGGGCTGCCTATATTAGTCCCTTCTGCCAGGCATTGATCATCGTCGCCAACCACACATATATTGTTATGCGGAGGAGCAAGAAGTTTCAGCAGCGTGTACTGGGCATAATTGGTATCCTGGTATTCGTCAACAAGTATATACCGGAACCTCTGCCTGTATTTTTCCAGTATTTCAGGTTTCCTTTTAAAGAGCCTTATAGGCTCGACAAGAAGATCAGCAAAATCATATCCGGAATTAAAATCCAGTATCTTCTGGTACATCCCGTATATCCTGCTTATTGTATGTTTCCTGTTATCCGAATAAGCTGCCGCGTTTATAGCGTAGCTCTCTGTATCAATGAGGTTATTCTTTGCGTTGGATATTATCTCTTTTATGTGCGGCGGCGGGTATTTCTTTGGATCAATATCAAGTTTTTCCATCGCTTCCTTGATAACAACTGTCTGATCGTGTTCGTCATAAACTGTAAAATCCTTGCCGCCGTCGTCCCTGAGTATCCTGAGTCCGAGTGAATGGAACGTGGATATCCAGACACTCATTCCCTCGGACCCGGCAAGTTTCCTGACCCTGTTCTTCATCTCTTCTGCAGCTTTATTTGTAAATGTGACCGCCAGTATATTGAACGGAGACACCCCCTTTTCTATGAGCATCGATATACGGTGCGTTATCACCATTGTCTTTCCGCTGCCCGCGCCGGCAAATACCAGTAACGGGCCCTCTGTGGCTTCTACCGCTTCTTTCTGCGGCTTGTTCAGCTTTTCTCTCTGTTTTTTCCTGTATTCCCTGTGCATTTTCAGTTTACCGGTTCCATTTCTACCACTGTCTCAAGGTGCGGGGTGTGAACGAACTGGTCTATTCCTGATGCACTGATTATATTCCACCCGGTATTGTTCCTTATATAATCGATATCTTCCTTCAGGTTTTTCAGACTGCAGCAGACATATATTATCTTTTTTACTGTTTTTGTTTCCTCGGAGAGTCTTGCCAGGTGTTTCCATATCCTGTAGCTTATCCCGCCGCGCGGAGGATCCAGGATAATATAGTCATAAGAACTGTTAAGTAAAGACAGGAAACTCTTGACCGTGCTTTCCCTGAACTCTATCTTTCCGGGAGACTTCAGTTTTTCCAGATTCCTGTTTGCGTTTTCTATGCATGAAGGAAAACTGTCTATTCCCAGTATTTCCCTGTCTTTGTCAGCAATATAGAGCGCAATGGAACCTATTCCGGTGTAAAGATCAAGTATCCTTCCGGCAGCGATCTTTGAAGATATAAGCGAATACATATTCTCTATCTGGTATGAATTGGGCTGAAAAAATGAATAAGGAGAGATATCCAGTTTAATATTGCCTATCTTCATTGCTATTGTCCCGCTGCCCGCAGCGACTGAATAGTCGTCAGTAAGCGCAGAATCGCCCGTTTTGTGCCTTTTAGAGACTATAACTGAAACAGCGCCCGGCAGCGATTTTTTTACCATTTCCGCCCACTCTCCGCTATGATCAAAGGAATCACCGTCTACCACCAGGTTTACCATGATCTCCCCGCTGAACTTGCTTTCCCTGACGATCAGGTAACGCAACACGCCTGTCTTCTTTCTCCTGGAATAATACGGTATAGAGTATCTGTCAGCAAACCCCCTGACATCTTCCAGAAAACCGCCGATCCAGTCTGAAAACACGGGGCATTCCTTTATATCGACCACATTATCGAACCTGCCTTTAGGATGGAGCCCGAGGTTCTCCCCTTCAAACGAATATTCCATCTTATTCCGGAATCCGAAGATCTCCGGTGATTCTATTATATCTACCGTATCACAGCCGGTGATGGAGATGAGCTTCTTTCTCTTTTCTTCCACCTGTTCCCCGTAGGCAACATCCTGAATACTGCACCCGCCGCAATCCTCAAAATGCCTGCAAAGAGCTTTCATACTATCAATACCGGGCTGCCTTCTTCTACACCTATGCTCCTGGCAACCACGTCACATTTCGCCCGGAGTAAAAAGACAGTGTTTTTCATACCCGCGTCATTGAGTATCTCGTAGTTGGCCTGTCCTTTGGAGATTATCAGATCGGCCTGCCCGATCAGCCTGCTTATATCCCCGGGCATGCCTTTGAGTTTGAATCCCACAGTATCCGGGTATTCTATTATCTCGAACTCGGCATCCATCCCGAAATAAAGGGCGTCTTCAAGGAGCGCGTCGTTTATAAGGGGCGTGGACTTGACGAGCACGGATATCCTGCATGCCGGGTTAAGCTGTTTTATCCGGGCCAGGAGGAGCGCATCGAGGCCGATCTCGCCCGCGTTATCCGCGATAAAGACCGTTTTCATGCTCGAAGCGGCCATACGCCTGAACTTTTCAGTCTTTTCCCTGTCTATATCGGTTGCCGATTCCTCCCTGATAAGTTTTTCGATATCGAAATCATCAAGTATGCCGTAGTCTATTATGTTCCCGCACAGGGATATCTTTACAGCTTCAGCAAAAGGATCTGCTGAAGAACTTATTATGCCCCTTACAGTATCGAGCAGCCCTGCTACTGTTTCGTTTGATTTCTTCTTCAGTTCCTTATAGGCGTCAGGATTTCCCGTGACATCTATTATTATCTTGAATAGGTCTGTCGCTATCTCCGGCGGCGTATCTTCCGGATCTAAATCCGACAGGCTCCGGGCCGCTTTTTTTACGGCTTTAAGCTGCAGTCCGGGGTCTGCCGTCGACAATGCCGCGGCTTTGACCGCCTGCTGCATGAAACAGGTCATACATTTTAAGTCCATCTTCATTACAAAGCTATAAGCTTTAAGCTATAAGCCTTAAGCTTTTCAAACCCTTTTATATATTTCAAATAATAAATACAAAATGTAATATATTCTCTACCCATAACCATTTGTTTAGTTTCCTATTATTCTTAAAAATTATCTTCCTATTATTTTTTATTATTTTGTACTTAAAGCTTACCACTTACAGCTTAAAGCTTACGGCTTATATCTATTGAACCATCTTCTCCAGCATTATCTTGGCCTTGTGATTATCCGGTTCGAGCTGGAGCACTGCATTGAATTCCTCTGCAGCCGGCTTCAGTCTCCCCTGGTAGTAATATATGAAACCAAGGTTAAAATGAGCATCCGTAAGGCCCGGATTCCTTCTAACCGCTTCAGTATAGTATTTTTCCGCCAGTCCTGCATTCCCCATAGTATAATAGATATTTCCCAGGTTGTTATACGCCCCGACACGCGAGCTGTCAAGTGAAATGGTCTTTTGGAAATTTATAATGGCATTCTTGAAATCTTTTTTCTTCGCCTGCTCCCATCCCAGTTCATAATATGTACTGGCTTTCTGCGGGTTTTCCCTGATCTCTTTCATAAGTTCTTCCTGGTCATACTCTTCAGAAAGATCAAAGAAATCAACGTCTTTTGCCAGTTTTTTCTGTAGTAAAACAGGTTCCACGGCAATTCTGGCTGCAAAAAAAAGACCCGCAAAGAAAAGCCCTGACAATAACGCCTTTTTCGGATTAAAAGCCAGGCTTTTTTTCCCGGTGCCGGCCGGAGGAACAAGCGCCATTCCCATCAATGCGAAGGCCCATATACTTGAAACGGCGAACCTCATATTAACAGAGAAAGCGCTGTGTATGAGCACTGCTGTTGCGCCGAATACGGCGCCATAACTCATTATACCGGGTTTCTTTGTGGTAAAAAATTTCCTGTAATAAATGAAAAGAAACCATAAATATATACCGAAACCGGTTATTCCTGTCTCGGCCAGTACTTCAAGGAACTCGTTATGAGCATAATTCACTATAAATTTTCCTTTCGGAAGTTTCTCAAGCAGCTGGGCTGACGCATATTCGGGAAAAACACTGTGGAATTCCCCTAATCCCACACCGGATACAGGGAATTCTGCCGACATCTTCAGCGTATCCCTCCATATCATAAGCCTTTCTGTCGCTCTCATCCATTTAGCCCTTGTAAACCATCCGAAAACCAGAAAAAACAAAAGAGTGATGAGAAGAACCTTCTTTTTGTCCCGGACCCGGATAAACATCCATAGAACAAGCGCGATCGACAATCCAAGCCAGGCACCGCGGGTGGCGGTATAATAAAGAGCGATTATCGATGTCGTTAACATGAGTAATTTCCATAACTTTTTCCTGTCCATAAAAGATGCTATTGCCAACGGAATAAGCCCGGCAAGAAAAGACGCGAAAAAATTCGGGTTACCGAATGTTGAAAAGACCCTCGTCATTCTGGGAACCCGGATCATGCCTATACCGCCATTCCGCTGCAGCAGGCCGTATATTCCGGCAAACCAGCCCGCTATCAGCAGATAATCCATCAGCCTGTGCCTGTGCGCCGCAGGGAAAAACCTGAATGAAAGAAAGAACACCAGGCAGCTGAAAAAGATCCTCTGCCACTGGCTGAATGCCAGCGGCCTGTTATGTGAAAACAGATAGAAAAAAGTGAATACAGTTCCAAGAGAAACGAGCGGTACGAGCAGGCTGTCACGCATAAGTTCCCCTATACTGTCGATATCACGCCAGAACCATAGTCCGGTGAGCAGAAGGATGGAGAGTTCCATGCCTATCAGTTTATACCTTGTATGTTTTACATCGACAAGTATTGTCAGGGAAAAGATAAAAGCAAGCCAGAGGAAAACCGCTATCAGAGTGGCTGTATCACTGCCGGATTTTTTCACGCTTGCTGACGATCCGGTCAAGCGCATCAATCTATCTGGATTTCTGGTATGAGAGGTACATGGGCCGCCCATTCCTGATGACATCAAATACAATCCCTTTTTTTAGATTCAGTTTTTTCAGCGCATTTTCAAAATCTCCGGCTTTTTCGAGTTTTATATTATCAATACCGATTATAATATCCCCTACCATGAGCCCGCTATCGAAACATTCCCCGGCCGGGTCTATATCCGTGACAATAACTCCCGCCGGTACTGTTATACCGTAATATTCCCGTATATCCGGAGTCAGTTCTGTGACTCCTATACCCCGGCATCTTATTTCGCCGCTTTTGTTCTTTTTCTTTTTTTCTGCGGGAACAGCCTCGTCTTCAACCGGCATTGTCCCCAGTTCTATTTTCAGGATACTTGTTTTACCTTCCCTGACAACTTCCATAACCGCTTCGCTGCCGGGTTTTTTCGAAGATACCACATCCTGGAGCTCCCTGGAATTCTCTATAATCTTACCGTCGACAGATATGATGACATCGCCCCTTTTCAAACCGCCCGACTCAGCAGGAGAACCTTCGAGCACCATATTCACCAGCGCGCCCTTTGTATCATTCAGACCAAAAGAACTCTTCAGAATGTCATCCACATCCATTATAGCAGCGCCCAGCCAGCCTCTTATTACTGTCCCCTTTTCCATAAGCTCACCGAGTATTTTTTTAGCCTGGTTTATCGGTATTGCGAAACCTATACCGGTAAATACACCCGTAGGGCCGAATACAGCTGTGTTTATCCCTATTACACTGCCCGTAAGGTCGAGCAGCGGACCGCCGGAGTTTCCCCTGTTTATCGATGCATCCGTCTGGAGCATATCCCGGTATGTCGTGTTTTCAATATGAACGTCCTGCCTGACAGCACTTACTATCCCGGCAGTAAATGTCTGCTGCAGCCCGAAAGGACTGCCTGCCGCCACGACCCACGAACCTATTTTGACTTTATCCGAATCTCCCATACTAAGAGCATTGAATCTGCCCGGAGAATTTATTTTTACAACAGCAAGATCTGTTTTGGCATCCCTGCCTATGAGCAGAGCGTCATATTTTTTATCGTCGTATGTCGTGACTTCGATCTCTTCTGCGCCCTTTATAACATGATAGTTGGTAAGAATATAACCTGCAGGATCAACTATAAATCCTGAGCCCGTACCCTCGTGTTTAAATTCCTCTGTTTCCTGTTCGGGGAATTCTTTTCTTTTAGGCCTGCCGAAAATACCTCCGAAGAACTCGTCAAGCGGATCCCCGAAATAAAACTTATGAAACGGTGTGGGCACTTCAACCATGCGGACAGCGCTTATATTAACCAGCGAAGGCCGGCAATGCTCGACGACACTTGTAAAAGAATCCTGAAAACTGCTCATCAAGAGCTGGGGATCTTTACCGGAGTCATCTTTTTTGGAAAAGCAGGGTATAGGGCCCGTATTGGACAGCCTGTCGGCATATGTTCCAAGCAGTATGCCCCCTATAAGGATTATCACTAACATGAAAAATACTTTTTTATCCATATCTGATACTCTAATTCTTCCTCAAAGCCGGCAGTTCGATCGCTCTTCCTTTTCTGTTTGCTCCCAGTATCATCTTCTGCTGATACCCGGATGGGAGAACCGTGTCTATGATATTGGTATCAGAATCAATACGCCTTCCTGTAAACGCATGCGGGTCGCCATTACCTTCTTCTTTTATTATGACCATATTGCCCTCGTTATCAGCGGCCAGGACAACCGGTATTATTCCCCAGTTCTCAACAGAAGCCGGGATTATATCTCCTTTTATAAATATATTAATTGTGTTATCCAGAGGGCTTATGCTGATCTCGGGTTCTCCTATTTTTTTGCCTGCCGAATTATAAACTGCTTTATTCCACCCGCTCACCGTTATGCAGTATTCCCAGGCATCTTCTGTTACCGTATAAGCTTTTCTGCCATCAAGCATCTGAGTTGTCCCGAGTTCGGCGCGCCCATTCACATCGATGTAAATATCTATAATAGACAGGCTGAAACCATACGGCGCTGAATAGGGATTTTCCAGTGAACTGAATTCAAGCGCTATGACTTTTTCGCCATTATTCTCGTCTGCTTCTATTTTTCTGATATCCAGGCATCCTTCATAATCTTCCATCATCGAAGGAACGACATAGTTACCCGGCCCGTATGTATCTCCTACAGGATCTATATATGATATTTTACTGCGGGACATCTTAAAATCAGGAACTGTGACCGAAAAATGCCCGTCTTCCGGAAAAAAACTGTCTTCGGCATAAACTCTGAAAAACAGTTTTTTTCTCGGACTGATCCCTATATACTTAAGAGGAACCGAGAATTCGAGGATCCCTGTTGAATAACCGACCTCGTAACTTCCCGTAAGAGCTTCCCATGATTCATTTCCCGTGGTCCTGTATATGACTGTCTTTCCCGGGACTTTCTTTCGCCAGTTAACATCGAGGTATACCGGAAAATCCTGTACTTCATCCACAGATGTTTTATGTCCTCGCGGAAACAGGGCGGCGCCTGATGCGTTCATATGACCGATATACACCCCGGCTGTATCGACATCGCCTGATGATATATTAAGCATATAGTACACCTTTTCATTGCCGAATCCGCAGAATATTTCATTTATCAACCTGCCGGTTGAAGTGGATACAAGAGAACCCTCCCATTCACCCGGTTCTGTCTTACCATCACATTCCACGCTGACAATGGAAGTCATTTCAGTTTCAGGTACCACAGATTTATTTTCCATTACAGGCATAAAAAGCCTGATCGGCGGAGAAAGCTCTATCTTCCTGTACACTTCTATGAGTGATTTTCTGAAAACCCTCTCATATTCAGGAACAGTGAAATTCTCGCATATCTCACCGGCTTCAGCAATAAGAAGATTATTCTGAATATCCATAAGAACGTCGAGGCTCGCCCTGCCGGAATTTTTATATTTGTACGCTATTTCACGGGCTTCTTTGAGCATAACGGCTACCGTATCCAATCCGGCGCTGAAAACCCCTGGCCGGCAACTGAAAGCAGCCGTACTTATGTCAGGAACAGTCTCTTCTTCTGAAATATCTTCAAATACGGTTTCTATAAACTCATCGAATCCTATTAGTTCCAGGTATTTATCTTCCAGGATCATCTCAATATCTTCGATACCAACGACAAGCACACGAGGTCTTCCGGATTCGTTGGGCACATCTCTCAGATAACCGCAAACTGCTGAAGAAGAAGCTGAACTGCAGAAAAAATCATCAATATAAAGAGCCTGAGGATTTGTCCTTGTGTATTCGGCAGTTCCGGTTGAATTTGAGGTAAACCATTTTAAGCTTGTCTTGGTTAATTGTTCTATGCTATCCGCATTCAGATAACCTGATCTTGGCACAAAACCGTCAGGGAAATTCCCCTTAAACATCTTGTAATTTACCATGCTCTCGAGTATCTGGACCTTGATCCTCTCCCTGTCCAGAAGCCCCATATGAGCATCACTGAGACTTGTCACGGCTTCCTCTATATTTTCTGTATCCAGCAGTGTTTTAAGCAGTCCGTTAAAATTTCCCGCTTCTTCCCTCATAAACCCGGTCAATTCATCTTTATCGGTCAAAGTAAAAGTCGATTTTTCCAGCAGGCCTCTTATATAATCGCTCTTTTTCAGACTTGTTCCCAAATAACCGAGCCCCTCCAATACCTGCAGGGAACCGACAGGAAAAGTAGTTACAGTGACATTGTATTTATCTCTAAGGTAGTCTGCCTGTTCTCCGGTAAGTTTTTCGGGGCCGGATACCAGGAGGGGACTGAACATCTTTTCATCTTCGCTGATCGATGCCAGCCTGCGCACAACGGGACCGGATATACAGATAGCCATAGGCGTTTTTGAATATCTGGCTGATACTGTATCAATTTTATCACGCCAGACGCCAAGAATTTTTCTATTAAAAGTTTCCGTGAACCGGGATCCGAAAGGATGATGCATTACAGCAATAACAAAAGCTTTCTCTTTTTTGTGCGAACGGTTTTCCGGCATAGCGCCGGATTGTGTCACTCCTGCCGGACTTTTTGCGCATGCAGAGATTACAGCGGCCGCCACAATGATCAGGAGGCTTTTATTCAGTCTCATTTTTCCTGTCTTTCAGCTCTATGTCCAGGTCAAGTATCTGGCCGGGATGAAGTTCAATATCCTCTTCCCATCTTGAACCGTCCTGTCTCATGAGTACTAACTTGTATTCTTTCTGAACATCTACCGAAAAGACATCGAATTCAACAGGGGTTTTACCCTTGTAATATCCGTTCACGAAAACCTTTGATCCTTCAGGATCTGTCTTTATATTGATTTTTGCAGGCCCGGTCTTTTCTACCGGATCGGCATCCTGTCCGCCAGTATCTTCCGGTTCCTCTTCCCGGTACTGAACCGGCGGCGGCTTTGTAATAACCAGTATTCCGGTATCACCGGCTATCTTATCATTTTTGAAAGACGTGGAAATAACGCTGTCATTTACAACTGGTCCTTTTCTGCTCAGACATGTATATCCATAAGACAGCGCGGCTGCGAGTAAAGCAGTATTAAGAAACAGGATCAGAATGAGTACAATCTTTTTTGTCACTCGAATTTATACCCTTCTTCCTCAAAACTCTCCGCTGCATCTTCTATTCCAATAGATGTTTTTTCTTCCTCGTAATATTCATCAGGGACAGACTCTGCAGGTTCTTCCACAGCTTCTTCGTCCATTTTTATCTTTTCTTCAGACGGCCGGATGCTGTTTATCATCTGAGAATATATCTGTTCCTGTTCTTTGAGTTTATCAAGGACTCCCCAAAGCTGGTCTTCCAGTCTCAAATTCCTTTCCATACTGTCATCCAGTCTATCTTTTAATCCGTTTATAGCTGTGTCTATCTGGTTTTTCCCGGCTGATCCCCCGAAAAAAGTTCTCCATATGATCACCCAGAGAACCATATTCAATACTGCCAAGAGTACCGCCAGGAGAGCAAAAACCGCTGCCGGTTCCAATCTGCTTATCATACTCATCATGTAATCTCCCTCAAATTATATTACAGCTAATTCTATTTATTTTTATATTAATTGGCAAATACTCCTGTTTGAAATAATAATATTTAAAAAAACTGCTTTTTTATGCTATATTTATGTATGCTCAAACTTATCGGAATAAAGAAGGATTACGGTTTCCCGCTGCTCCGGTCAATCGACATTTCTGTCGATGATGGAGAGGCGCTTGCGCTCATGGGCGCAAACGGCTCCGGTAAGACGACTATTATAAAGATACTGTCTTCTGTCATAATCCCTGACAGCGGCAGTATAGAGATAGACGGGCTTGAACTTAATTCCGGTTCCGCTGATGCCCGGATGATCACGGGCTCGGTTTTTTCTGATGACAGGTCGTTTTACATGAGGCTTTCCGGCATCAGTAATCTCAGGTTTTATTCCCGGTTTTACGATATAAACGACAAAGAATTCTCTACCCGTCTTGATCATTATTCGGATAAACTCGGTTTCAAAAAAAAGCTGCTTAACAGGCCGGTAATGGAATACTCAAGAGGAGAAAAACAGGTTCTTTCTTTTCTCCGCCTTTTTATCAACGGTACCAGACACTTTTTTATCGACGAACCCTCCATATCTCTTGATGAAGAGCACCGGGCGCGCATAATATCCGCTTTAAAAGAAGAGATGCGGACCGGGAAAACGGTGCTTTTTGTAACACACTCCAAAGAAGAAGCAGCAGAACTTTCATCAAAAGTATGTTTT
Source organism: Elusimicrobiota bacterium (assembly GCA_043813605.1). Taxonomy (GTDB): domain Bacteria; phylum CG03; class SLGR01; order SLGR01; family JBDRKX01; genus JBDRKX01. The sequence continues at coordinate 30,564 of JBDRKX010000095.1, forward strand.
CTTAAAGACGGCATCATACACCATGAGACCTGAAATAATATTCAATTTTATGGAAAGGGATTTCAGGATAAGTATTTCCTACCGTACAGCTTTTGCCGGCCGGTTAATGGGACTTGTTTTTCTTCTGGGAATTTTTTACTACATATCACTGTCTACTGATAAACCGGCGTATTTCCCGTATATACTGATCGGCCTTGCGTATACAGCTATTATAAGGAACTCTCTTTTTTTCCTCTCAAACAGGATAGAAAACGAACAGATATCAGGAACTATCGGCTACCTTTTCACATCTCCTTTCAGCACAATGGAATACCTGCTGGGAACAAGTATTTACGGCCTGATCATGGGCTGGATAGAAGCATTAGTCTATATCATTGCAGGGATCTTTATTTTCAATACTCCGTTCACCATTGATCCGGCGCATCTGGTAAACATCATCCCCGCAGTATTATTCGGAACACTTTCGTTATGGGGTATCGGGATCATAGCGGCAAGTATCACGCTTGTGTGGAAAAAAGGAAGTTCCCTGTCATGGCTTTTTACTGCAGGAGTGATCTTTTCCGGTAATGTGTTCTTTCAGTCTGACCTTCTTCCGGAATGGTTCGCCTGGATATCCAGGTTGAATCCGGCAAAATATTCTCTTGATATCATAAGGCATATACTGTCAGCCGGCGCTATACAACCCGGTGCAAATGACTATATTATCCTTATTGTCCTTTCATTTGTCTTTTTGGGCGGAGGGATATTAAGTTTTAAAACAGCCCTTAAGCGGGTTAAGAAAAAAGGCGACCTGGAGCACTTTTAACATAAGCAGCAGGGGCCTGAAAAACAGCATAAGTGCCGAAGGCCTGATCCGGTATCTTCTTTCAAGAAAATCAAGATCAGGAAAAATAAAATCAAAGAAAAAGAGCAGTTTGCTTTTTATTCCCTTTGAAGCAAGAGGCCGTAAGAAATGGCCCTTATCCTCGAAACCCGGCATAGATATAACCAGTTCCATATATTTTCTTTTAAGTCCGGACTGTCTCATACGCGGTTTTTCCCAGCCGCAGTATTCCGAGGCTATACAGAAAAGTTCCGAAAGGCCGTAACGACTGATCCTCTCTTCCAGTGCTCTTCCGTCAATACCGGATATCATAAGTCTTTCGGCATCTTCTTTCCAGTGTCCGGTATCCGCCGCGTGATGCATCAATCCATGGTAGATGATATATATAAGATGATCCACATCATCCATCACGAACATACCGTTGATCTTCTTCATCCTTTTCCATATTCCCGGACTCATACCGCCGCGGGCATACGGTATGTCCGTATGTATGTCTATCAGCACATTCTCCCCGGCTTTATAAAAACCTCTTTCACCGCTGCATACCTTTCCATAACCCGTATTCCTCATCATATATTCAAATTTATATAAATCCTTCTCTCTTATTAAAATATCGATATCTTCCATGTCCCTTTCCCATATTTCATATACTCCGGATATAATCAACGCAGAACCCTTCAACTGACATAAGTCAATATTTCTTTTCCGGCATTCCCCGGCAATCTCTTCTGCTTTGTTTATAATCAGCATATTTCTATATAAAAGGTTCTTATTCATTTTTTAATATAATAATTTTCTTTAGATCCCCTATTACTGTATAGATAAAATATTTGTTGTTTTCATTAGGCACCTTTATTACTTTTAACTCATTTAAGTATTTATCTGTAATTTCCAAATTCCCGATATCTTCCTCAATCACAAACTCTATTCTGCAATTTCTTATTAAATCCCTTTCCAGGTTATGATCAATACCAATATAATAGAGGGCTTCTTTTTCCGGTAACGGCACATCAAAACCTGCCAGCGCTGATGTCGATTCAACAATACTGAATTTAGTACCGGCTACATCATCCTGGTTGGTAATAATGGATATTTTCCTTATCACTCCTGTCGATTTTTCACAGGAAACATACCAGCTTATACTGGCAGGATTAATGCTGAGCGGTTCAAATTGTACATTCAGTTGTTTGTCTTCCGGAAAAATATCTTTCTTTAATACAGCTTTTCTTTTGATAAACGGTTTCCGGTATCTCGCTTTCAGGGATTTCCCGAATACTGCCTGAAAGGAAATTCTATGCGATTCCCCGAGATAGGAATATGGCGCATATGAATAATCAAGTATTATGTTTCCTATCTCTACTCCGAATCCTCCTCTGAAACCCGAAAAATCTCCGAGAGGGTTCCCTGTCAGCCTGTAGATGTACCCTGTTCTTAAAAATAATTTATTCCATATCCTGTATTCGAAACCTGTATGTATCTTCAGGTAGTTGTCGATGGCCTGGTGAAGATCAAGCGCCATAAGCAGATCATCAATCAGGAATGTTCCCACACCGAGGTTGTAATCAAGAGGAAGGTTATACGCTTCATTCTCAAACTTTATCGCTGTTCCGAAATTCCTTATAGACGCGCCAAAAAAAAGTGTTCTTTTCCACAGATCTATTCCGGTATGTTGTATACCTATATCAAAACCCGCGCCATATGCCTTCTCCTTATCAATACACTGAAGTATCCCTTTCAATGCAACACCGCCATACAATTTTCTACTCAGTTTTCTTGCATACAATCCCGCTACCATTAAATCGTACGCCCCGAATTCACCTTCAGACGGCGTTAACTGATAATACGGATCATCTTCTCCGGTACCTGACCGTTTTTCAATATCATTTTTTATTATAAGGGAATCTATCATGATCCCTATACTCTCATCCTTGTATATAGGCATAACCCCGCCGACAAAATTCTTACTCATATTCTGGAACCACCTGTTATAACTGACGCCTATCCTTCTCTTCCCCAGTCTTGCAATAGACGCGGGATTCCACCACATCCCGAATACATCCGATTCGATACCGGCCTGGGCTTCACCCATAGCGACACCTCTGCCGCCCGGCGGTATCTTCAAAAATGCAGCGGAAGTATTTCCTGCATTAGGATGGATCTTGTAAGCCCACCCCATCCGTACCGATACGGATAATGCCGCTGCAATGAAAATTATACTGATTAATAATTTTACTCTTTTGAGCACTGTTTAACCTCTCAGCCGTAAGCTGTAAGTGTTAAGTTTTAAGTCTTTTTTGAAAACCATGTAACATTTTTCCTACTTCATCAGCTAATTCTATTAGGAGTATATAATCATTATTTTTCAGATATTTCAAATCACGAGATAGCAGTAAAAGATATTTTGTTTCCTCCAGTGAACTTTCTGCAATATTAAGAAACCGTTCAAAATCTTTATGTGTTTTTCTTTTATATCCTTCTACAATATTAGTTGCTATTGAAGATGATGATCTTCTAATCTGTGATACAAGGCCGTATTTTTCAAAACTTGGAAATATATTTGTATGTTTATATACTTCAAGAACAAGTTCATGCGCCTTCTTCCATACTTTTAATTTTTCAAAATTGTTACTCATATTTTCTTACAACTTTTCATCAGTTTTAAGTCTTAAGTTATACGTTGTAAGCATAATTATTAATATTAAATTTTCTTATCTTAAAACTTACCACTTACAACTTACCACTTATAACTTACCTCTTACCACTGTTTCATCAGTTTTAAGTCTTAAGTTATACGTTGTAAGCATAATTATTAATATTAAATTTTCTTATCTTAAAACTTAC
>JBDRKX010000096.1:0-50492 GCA_043813605.1 Elusimicrobiota bacterium
ATTTATGCATCGGTTTTTCCTCCTGATTCTTTTTTAGCTGAAATATTATATCAGGTTTTTTGGATTAACCGATGTTTTTTTATGATATCACTACTTTAAACAACTTTAAGACGATAGCTCCAACTTAAATAAGAAAGAACCATACTTTTCACCGGAACATTCCTGATAAGCGGTGTACCGGAAACTATAACAGCTCAGATAACAGCTACCCTCAGGTACTGATAATCTGACGCCCTATTGCCCCGCCCGAAGGTAATCTCTATTACCCCGGGCGGGGCATTTTTTTGTATTAACAGCGGCAAGAACCGGCATACCGGCAGAGTACAGGTGTTTGTTCCCCGGTTTTCTTTTCTCGTGAAATTATTTGTCTTCCGGGTCTTTTAAGATGTAGCCTATGTTCCTGTAGGATCTTATCAGATCCCCCGGCGGGCCAAGTTTTTTTCTCAGGTTAGCTATATATGAGTAGAGTGTCCTTGAAGAAACGATCTGATCTTCTCCCCAGGCATAACGATAACCTTTTCCCTTTCGATTATCTTGCTTCTGTTTTTCATCAGGAACTTCAGTATCCTGAATTCCTTGTTGCTAAAATCGACCAGGCGGTTATCGATCTCTACAACCATTCTTTCAGGATCAAGGACAATAGACCCGGAAACCAGTACATCTTCAGCTTCTTCACTGATTGATATTCTTCGAAACATCGCTTTTATCCTTGCCATCAATTCACCCGGGTCGAACGGTTTTGCGATATAGTCGTCAGCCCCGCAATCCAGGCCCTTTATCTTATCTATATCAGCGGACCGGCAGGAGAGCATGATTATCGGGATAGCCCTTGTCCTTGGGTCTTTCTTAAGTATATTGCATACCGCTATACCGCCTATTGTCGGGAACATCACATCAAGTATGATCAGGTCAGGCAGCTCCTGATAGGCTTTTTCAATGGCCGTTTCAGTATCTGTCGCAATGATCACTTTATAATTGTCCGAGATTATCCTTTTAAGCATATCGATCATCTCTGTCTCATCGTCTGCAATGAGTATTGTCGGTAAGCTCTTTTGAATGTCCCGCCTAGTCATAATATTTTTCCAGCAATATACTGTATTCCGCTCTTTTAGCAAATCGCAGAATCAACAACGGTTCTTTAAAAACCTACGATTCAGCATTCATATTAAGATACGCATCTATAAACTCGTCGATCTCTCCGTTCATCACTGCATCTATATTTGATACTTTTACTCCCGTACGGTGGTCCCTTACCATCTGATAAGGCATGAATACATAAGACCTGATCTGATGACCCCATCCTATTTCTCCCTTTTCATCATAACGCTGTTGCGCTGCCGCCCGTTTTTTATCTTCCTCATATTCATAAAGCCGCGATTTCAAAAGCAGCATCGCTGTTTTCTTGTTAGATAACTGTGATGGAGAATCCTGGCACTGCACTACTATCCCTGTAGGGTGATGGGTTATCCTCACAGCTGAATCCGTCTTGTTTACATGCTGTCCGCCATGGCCGGAAGCTCTGTATGTGTCTATCCTGAGATCTGCGTTATTTATATCTATATTTATATCTTCTTCTACGTTAGGTATCACATCGCATGCTGCAAACGAAGTATGGCGTCTTTTTGAAGAATCGAACGGAGATATTCTTACCAGACGGTGAACGCCTGTCTCACCCTGCAGGTATCCGTATACATAGTCCCCGCTTATGATCATTGTTATCCTTTTAATACCGGCTTCATCACCCGGAAGTACATCCAGCACTTCAGTTTTATAGCCGTTCTTTACAGCCCACTGTCTGTACATCCTTGTCAGTATCTCCACCCAGTCACAGGATTCTGTTCCGCCTGCTCCTGCGTTCAATGTGATGATAGCATCCTTTCTGTCCATCTTTCCCGACAGTCTGAGCCGGAATGATATCCTCGATACCTTTTTTTTCAGGTCTTCCAGTTCAACTGATATCTCGTTCAGCAGCGTATCGTCCTCTTCTTCTTCGGCGAGTTCTATCAGGGTCTTAATATCATCTATTGCACTCTTAAGACCGGTATAGAGCTCTATATCGGACTTGGCGATATCCAGCTCCTTCATTACCTTCCTTGCGTTCTCGTTGTCGTTCCAGAAATCGGGCTGTGAGGTTTTTGCCTTAAGTTCTTCTACGGTTTTTTCTTTTTTCGCCAGTTCAAAGAAACCCCCTTATTTCTTCTATCTGCCGATCGAGTTTTACAGCTTCGTTTTTGCGGTCTTCCAGCATCTTGTCTCCTTCCATACTGCGGCCAGCAAGGCCAGCATACATAAATAAACAAAAATGTCCCCATGCTTCGCATAGAAAGTCGCTCCGGCACTTTTCCCGACATTACCGTTAAGCACTCCTTCCTCGAGGAGAGCAGTCCTTGAAATAATCCTGCCGGACGGTGATATCACTGCGGATATACCCGTATTTGCACTCCTGATAACATAGGTCCTGTTTTCAACGGCGCGTACGACATCATGTATAAGATGCTGATGCGGACCGGCCGTGTTCAGAAACCACCCGTCGTTTGTTATGTTCACGAACAAGTTTGCGCCGTTCCTGAAAAAAGTCCTGACATGACCGGGGAATATGCTCTCAAAACAGATTGCTGTTGAAATAACATAATCCCCGGCTTTCAGCAGCCTGTATTCGTTCCCGTTATCAAAATCTCCAAGGTCATTTACAATATCCGCAAAGAACGATATATACTTCCTGAACGGAAAATACTCTCCAAAAGGAAGTATATGTATCTTTCGATACGGCTCTGATACGCTGCTGCTCGGAGACAGGACATATGCGCTATTATAATAATATCCTCTTGTCAGCTCAACACTTCCTATGATCTCATACGCTCCCGCTTCATCAACAAGCCCCTGTATCGACCCGAGTAATCCGTCAGTAGAAGTAAGAGCTTCAGGCGACGATGTCTCAGGCCATACGATCAGTCCCGGGCTATAGAGCGCGGCCTGTTCATGCAGCCTTCTGTAGGTATCCATTGTTTCCGCACTGTAAAGCGGATTATATTTTTTATACTGAGATATATTTCCCTGCAGTATGCTTACCTTCAGTTCTTCTCTTGTTTCATTCCCGGCAATTACGATCAACCCGTATATGCTCAATAAGACCAGTACTACTGCCGCATAACATGCCGGAATAACCTTTTTCCTGACGACTGCTTCAGATAACGCACTATTCACGAACAGCACGATAAAGCTCAGTCCATAGACACCGGTTAAACTGGCAATCTGCATCAGGACCACTGTCTTCCACAGACAGTAGCCTGTCAGCAACCAGGGAAATCCCGTAAACATATAAGTCTTCACATATTCCAGCAGTACCCATATGCACGGCAGAAGAATTACGGCATACTTCATTTTCAGATTGTATACGGTATGTACTGAAATTCCGAACACTCCCCAGTAGAGTCCGAGATAAAGTGACAATAGTACCAATCCGATAGCAGCGGAGACAGGCGATACATCGTTCATCAGCAGTGTCGGATACAGCCAGTAAAGAAGTATGAGGTACGCTGCTGTCCCGGCTGCCCACGAAAAGAAAAACACCTTCTTTGGGTTTTTTGCGGTACGGGCAAATATTATGAGCGGTATGAATACAGCGGGAAAAAAAAGATAAAGGCCGAACTTTGGAAAAAGCAGCGGGAATAATACACCTGAAACTAGTGCCAGCAATCTATTACCTGCCGCAGCAGTGCTTGTATTTTTTTCCGGATCCGCATGGACAGGGCTCGTTTCTGCCGACTTTGTTCTCTACTACCCTCTGTTTGACTACAGTCTGCCCCGGTAATGCGCCCCGTTCTGCACCGGCCATCATATTGTTTTCCCCTACAGGCAACCGGGCTTCCGGTTTGATCTTCTGCGCATTGCCATAACCGGACAACTCTGAATCCAGTACCTGGTGTGTCGCCCTGAAAAGATAAGTTAGTACTTCCCTCTTTATAGTATCCATGAGCATGGCAAATGCGATAAAGGATTCTCTTTTGTACTCGACAAGCGGGTCCTTACCTCCGTAAGACCGGTACGAGATCCCCTCTTTCAGATGGTCGATCTCATAAAGATGGTCTTTCCACTTATTGTCTATGACCTGCAGCAGTATCATCCTCTCCATATGCGAGAACTCTTTTTCACCAATACCCTGCTTTCTTCGCTGGTATAGTTCCTTTATCCGGTCTTCCAGGTGTTTTCTGATGCCGTCCCTTCCGTAACGGTATCCGTCTTCGATTTCGATATTGATACTTATCCCTAGAGATGTCAGCAGTTCCGATGTGAGTCCGTTAGTATCCCAGGCTTCCTGGTGCTGCTCTTCGGATATGTATTCTTCAAGCAGCATATCCACATAATCATCAATAAAACCGGTTATCTCCTCTGCAATGTCCTGTCCTTTAAGTATCCTGTTACGGTGAGTGTATATTGTCCTGCGCTGCATATCCATCACATTGTCGTAATCAAGAAGCTGTTTCCTTATATCGAAGTTATATCCTTCGACCTTCTTCTGCGCGTTTGCTATCGCGCTCGATATTAACGGATGTTCAATATTCTCGCCTTCCTCCATCCCGCCGAGCTTATCCATTATTCCCATGATCCTTTCTGATCCGAAGAGCCTCATGAGGTCATCTTCAAGCGAAACATAGAATCTTGAAGATCCAGGGTCCCCCTGCCGGCCGGAACGCCCGCGAAGCTGGTTATCAACCCTTCTGGATTCGTGCCGTTCCGTTCCTATTATCAGCAGCCCCCCGAGCGCGATAACTTCATCGTGTTCTTTATCGGTCTTTTCCTTGAAGGAATTGTAGAGTCTAAGAAACTCTTTTCTTGCTTTCTCGTCTTCTTCATTCCTTGCAGGCGATTTTTCCGCCGCTCTGACTATGAGGTCATGGTCCCAGTTGTTTCTTGTCATCTCCTCCTTTGCCAGGTATTCGGGATTGCCGCCGAGAATGATATCGGTTCCCCTTCCTGCCATGTTTGTAGATATGGTCACTGCACCCTTTCTTCCCGCCTGGGCAATTATTTCCGCTTCTTTTAAATGGTACTTGGCATTGAGTACATTGTGCTTGACCCCGCGGCGCCTGATCAGATTCGCTATTCTTTCGCTCACCTCAATGGAACGTGATCCGACGAGAACCGGCTGGCCTTTTTTATTAAGTTCTACGATCTCATCTAATACTGCGTTAAACTTCTCCCTCTCCGATCTGTAAATGCTATCGGGATATTCCTTCCTTGCCAGTTCTCTGTTCGTCGGTATGGGTATGACTTTCAGATTGTATATCTTGAAGAACTCATTCTGCTCGGTAAGCGCCGTTCCGGTCATGCCTGCGAGCTTATCATAGAGTTTGAAGAAATTCTGGAATGTGACAGTGGCAAGTGTCTGGTTCTCACGCTTGATCTTCATTTTTTCCTTGGCTTCTATCGCCTGATGCTGTCCGTCGGACCACCTTCTGCCGGGCATCAGCCTGCCGGTAAATTCGTCTACTATGACTACCTGCCCGTCTTTTACTACATAATCGACTTCTTTCTTGAACAGGTGATGAGCTCTCAGGGCCTGGTTGATGTGGTGAACCCACTCAGCAGGATTATTTTCAAAATCATGGATTTCCTCATCGACAAGACTTATTCCTAATAATTCTTCACATTTCTGCATACCCTCTTTGGTAAGATGCGCATTTTTGTGTTTTTCATCTATTATGGCATCAAATCCTTTTTCAAATTCATCTGTATAGTGTCCCGCCTTGCCTGCATCTTCAAACTTCTTCTTCTCGTTGGATTCTTCCTTGGCAACATCGGCTATGATCTTCGGCTTCAGTCTGGGAATAATCCGGTCTACCTTGAGGTACTTGTCGGAGGATTTGCCCGCGGGCCCTGATATTATCAAAGGGGTTCTTGCCTCGTCTATCAGTACGCTGTCTACCTCGTCGATGATGGCAAAACTGAGATTGCCCTGGACCAGATGCTCGGGCGATATAGACATATTGTCCCTCAGGTAATCAAATCCGTCTTCGTTATTAGTTATATAGCTGACATCACATGCATAGGCTTCCTTGCGCTCATCATGCTCCATGTCGCTCTCGATGAAACCGACAGTCATCCCCAAGGCTCTGTAGGCCGGCCCCATCCATTCTGCATCCCTTCTGGCAAGGTAGTCATTTACTGTTATGACGTGAATTCGGTCCCCTGCAATCGACTGGAGATAGACTGGGAGCACTGCCACGAGGGTTTTACCTTCGCCTGTGGACATTTCGGCGATATTTCCGGCAAAGAGTACGGCGCCGCCTATCAGCTGGACATCGAAATGTCTCATTCCTATGCTCCTGCGGCAGGCTTCCCTGGCTGCTGCAAACGCTTCGGGCATCAGGTCATCCAGCGATTCGCCTGCCTTATAGCGTTTCATAAACTCTGCTCTTTTGTCTTTTAATTCTTCGTCGGAAAGGGCTTTTATATCATTCTCCAGAGCATTTACTTTGTCTACAAGCGGGTGGAGTTTCTTTATTTCCCTGGCAGACGGTGAACCGAATATTTTATTTATTATGAAATTAAGCATATTGTTTTCTTACACATGTCTGTTATCAGCAGATATTATATCCGTTTACAACCTTTACTGTCAACCGATTCCTGATTTTTTTTCCCTCCTTTTAACATGGTAGGAATGCGCAAAACGATGCGCTTCGTCAGTTATCCTCTTAAAGAGTTTATAGATCTCTGAATCATTTCCGAGAGCAAGCGGTTTTCCCTTGAAATATATATTCTTATTGTCTTTAGACAGAGAAAGTACATATATATTCAAACCCAGCTCTTTTACTACACTGCGCGCTGCGGATTCCTGTCCTCTTCCACCGTCTATAAGCAGTATATCCGGTAGTTTCTTGTTCTCTCTTATGACCCTTGTGAGCCTTCTCAAGAGCACTTCTCTTAACATATCGAGGTCATTAAAAGTCTCCGCCTGCTTGATTTTATACTTTCTATACGAGGATTTATCGGGTTCGCCGTTTCTGAAATAGACCATGCTTCCAACGGCTTCTTTTGAGGTTGTATGAGAAATATCATATCCTTCTATTATCTCAGGTTTCTTATCGGATTTAATAATATCTTTCAGCATATAAAGAGGGTCGATTTTACTCAGTACATTCAGTCTCTTCCGGTCTATCCCCCTTATATTAACCACTGGAAAGAATTTCGCTATGCTTACCATCATATCCCTTATTTCAGCTGCTTTCTCGTACTTCTGTTCCTTCCCGAAGTATTCCATCCTGGTTTCCAGTTTAGTAAAGAGCTTCTCATGATCACCATCCAGGAACATCTTCACTTCATCTACTATCTTTTTGTATATATCCGGAGCAATGTTTCCTGTACAGGGAGACAGGCACCTGCTGATCTGGAAGTTAAGGCAAGCTGTCTCTTTTTCGCTGAAATTTTTGCACTTCCTTAATTTAAATATACGGTCTATTGTCTTCATTATCTGGTTTACATCCCAGACATTTGGAAACGGACCATAATAAACAGACCCCTTTTCCCGGCTCTTGATCCTGACTATTTTGAGAGACGGATAATCTTCGGACGCGGTCAATTCTATATACGGATAGCTTTTATCGTCTTTTAGGGCTATATTGTACCTCGGCTTAATATCTTTTATCAGCTTCTCTTCAAGAACAAGCGCCTCCTTCTCGTTATCGGTTACCATATAATCCACAGTTTTAACCTGTGAGATCATAGCTATATGCCTCGTATCGTGTTTTTCTTTTCCGAAATGCGATCTTACCCTTTTAAGTATTGATTTAGCTTTGCCTACATAGAGTACCTCGGCGGAACTGTCCATAAAGAGATACACGCCCGGTTTATCAGGAAGATCTGTTATTTTGTTCATGATTTTTTAAAATAGTTCCTGACCTGTTTCAGTTCCGGTACCGCCAAAGCATATGATATCATTATATAGATCAGGCCGCCGGTAATGATCATCAGCGGCAGCACAACATACCGGGACAGTGAACCTGTCATTGACATCAGCCTGAATATGGCGATCCCCATTATTACAGCAGCCAGCACATGTCTTGCAATGGACCCCGTTAATCCGCGCGTGGCTTCTTCCGGCCCGTATTTCTTTCTGAAAACTGCTGTTAAGACAAGATAATTAAAGGCCGATGATACGGATGTGGCAAGTGCAAGTCCGCTCGCTCCCAGTGAAAACCTTATCATATCTACGGATATTACAACTACATTCAGAATCACATTCAGCAGCATTGCCAGAGATGCGATTATAACCGGGGTCCTGGTATTCTGGAGCGAATAGAACGCACTGGTTACTATCTTTACACCTGCAAAAAAGAAAAGCCCCATAGCATAACAGGATAATATCAATGCAGTTGCTTTTGTATCAGCTGTTATGAACCTGCCGCGCTCAAATAACACCCGTATCAGCGGGTTGCCCAGGAGTATCAATCCCACCATTGCAGGCATTACCAGGAACGAAACTGTTTTTATCGAGAAAGAAAAAGTGTCTTTCATATTATCCATCTTGTTTCTTGCGGCGTCTTCGGACATCATCGGCAGAGCGACGGTAGCTACAGCTGTGCCGAAGAGTGCCAATGGAAGCTGAACCAGCCGGTTTCCGTAATAAAGATGAGTAACGCTCCCGGTTTCTAACAGCGTTGCGCAAATAGTATCAACAAATGAATTGATCTGCATTACCGATATACCCAGTACAGCCGGCAGCATAAGCCGCCCTACCTGTTTCAACCCGGGATGCTTAAAATCAAATACAGGCAGCAGGTTCCTTGTCCTTTTTAATACAGGAATAAGCTGAAATCCAAGTTGTGCGAATCCGCCTATAAGCACTCCTACAGCAAGACCGCTTATCGGCAGACGCATAAAAGGACAGATAAACAATATGACCAGTATTTCCGAGATGCTCAGCATTACAGGGGCAATAGCCGGAACAACAAACATCCTCCATGAATTCAATATCCCGAGAGTGATAGCACCTAACCCTATAGCCATCAGGAACGGGAACATGATCCTGGTCAGATAGACCGTCATCCGGAATTTCTCTGGATCACCCCTGAAACCCGGAGCTATCAGGGATACTATCAGCGGAGCGAATATTATTCCGAGTACTACCAAAACGATAAATAAAAGAGAAAACGCTCCAAAAACAACTTTAATAAGCCTGATTGATTCCTTCTCGTCTTTTCTGGTAAGGTATTGTGTGTATACCGGAATGAAAGATGTTGAAAGAGATCCTTCACCTAACAATCTTCTGAGCAGATTTGGTATGCGGTACGCTACGAAAAAGGCATCTGCAACCATTGTCGCACCAAAATAATTTGCTATGAGCATGTCTCGCGTATAACCGAGTGTCCTGGATACAAGAGTGGCTATAGACACCGATGTAGCCTTGCTTACAACAGTCTCATGCTTAATAGTCGTTTCCCTGGAAAACATGCTCTTTTTTATATCGACTCCTTTTTCATTTTCTGATAACTCTCCCGAGAATATCTGAGAAAATAGTTTGTTGTCGCAAAAGCCATATACGCAGCAAGGATAAAAAGGATAATCGCTATTATGCTCAGCATATAGTTATCTTCCGACATGAATACTTTTATTTTCCAGATCAGCGCACCTCCAACCGTCACTATCATTATGACAGCAGGTACCAGCGTATAGACTGTTTTCCTGTTTTTTGAAAGCAGGTACGCACTGATAGCCAGAAGCACAAGAGCTGCAATAAGCTGGTTCGCCGCTCCGAACATCGGCCATATTTTTTTATAGTTGTTTGTAAGAGAATACGCAACCAGTACGACAGTCAATGTTGACAGATACTTGTTCTTTATCCTGAAGAGGCTTTCTGTAAGATACCTGGTTATCCTTGTAGCTGTATCAAGCGTGGTTATAATAAAAGCGTTCAGGATAGTGGCAGCTACGAGCGTGCCCAGTCCTCCGAGTATGGGAAGTGTAAGCTGACCGAATCCTTCACTGAACGCCACTATTTGACCCTTCTTAAACATTTCGGAATAGACAGGCCCTTCTGATCCCGGGTTCCAATGCAGCCCCGCAGCCACAGCTATGACTGCAAGTACCGCCAGAGCTGCTTCCACTACCATCCCGCCGTATCCGATCTTTTTTATATCTTTCTCACTTGAGATCTGCTTAGCAGTAGTCCCTGACGCTACAATCGAATGGAACCCGCTGATAGCGCCGCATGCTATAGTTACGAACATCATCGGCCAGAGGGGGCCTTCAGGTGAACCTATTGCCACAAAAGCCGGTGCGCGCATAGGCGGATGACTGATAAAAATCCCGGCATATCCTATGAGAAGTCCAAAGAAAAGCAGAAAAGTGGAAATATAATCCCTCGGCTGCAGCAGTATATTAACAGGCAGTATTGAAGCGGCATACGCATAAACAAGCAGAACGATAGTCCATATCTTTCCTGCTGTCGCCGCATCAGAAGCGATAATGACAGGAAGATTATATCCAAGAACCAACAATCCTGAAAGAGCCGCTATACCTATCACCGTAGCCGCGGCCTGAGATACAGATGTCCTGTAGATAAGGTAACCTACTATCACTGCAATAGGTATTATACCGAGTGCAGGGATCACGATCTGCGGTTTGACTGCCAGTGTCATACCGCCAGCAGCTGCAAATATCGCTACAACCAGTATAAGTAACAGCCACAAGAGAAGACTGAATACCATCCTGAATCTCTTTCCCACTGTCTCATCGAATATATGATCGATCGTTTTGCCTCCGTTCCTGACAGAGACCATGAGCGATGAGAAATCGTGCACAGCTCCCATAAAGAGCGTACCGAAAACTATCCAGATCAGTCCGCCCAGCCAGCCCCAGTATATACACGCTATTACAGGACCGATTATCGGAGCCGCGCCGGCTATGGACGCAAAATGATGCCCGAAAAGTATAGTCCAGTGTTTTGCCGGCACATAATCTATACCGTCGTTTATCTCATTCGCCGGCGTTTTTCTTTCAGGATCGACTTCCCAGAATTTTTCCATAAAGCCGCCGTAAAATTTGTATCCGACAGAAAGTATTATCAAACTTGAAATAGCGACAACTGTTGAGTTCATTGTCCCCTCTTCATGTTACCAGGTTATATAACCGCTGGAAAGCATCCAGTAGGATTTCCAGTCGGGCCTGTCGTAAGGCCTTGCGAATTCGGCGCTTATAAAAATCGGGGCAAGCTGGACCAGGTACAAATTAAGATTGAAACCAAATCCCCACGATGCCCCTATCTTATCCGAGGTTTGCGGAAAGACATCATCCCAGCAGGTACCTGCGTCCGTGAAAAGTTTGAGAGAAAGGCTGTAAATATTCAGATCCGGCCACATAAAGTATATGTGCCCTCCTATATGCGGGACCAGCATAAACCTTACTTCATTGCTCAATGACAGAAGATTGTCGCCGGAGAACATTGATCCGCCGTAACCTCTCAGGGTATAGGCTGGAATATTGATAATACCCGGGCTTGTACCCAGTTCGATTTTCTTCCTGTCTTCTCCTTCCACCCTGGCAAGAAACATCCGGCTGGCCCAGGTGAGCCTGTGACTGAACGGTATGTATTTTCTCAGCATGCATTCATACCTGTTATATGTAACGCCCCTCTTTTCCAGCGGTCTTGCAGCGTACGCCGAAAGGGAAAAAAGACTTCCTCTTAATACATTGAATGGTTCGAGCAGAGCCGTCTCCCTGGCTATTCCTATGCCGGCGCCAGTTTCAGTCTCATGAGTATCAGTTCCTGCTGTCTCGTCTTTTTCATCTATGCCGGCTGCGGTATACCAGTTTGACAGCGAGATATAGGAATCGACCGGATACCGGATACCCAGCGTAACACCGTTGTAATACTCACTCTTTTCGAACTCGTTGTCCAATTCGTCTATCTCAATATACTCCTCGCCTGCCGCCGTAGCCCTGATAGTCATATCAGGCCGCCATTTACTGATAGAATATCCGGCAGAGATATCATAAGTGCCGGGCCATACCCATCCCAGTATGTCGATACTATGCTGTCCGAGAATATCAGACGCCCTGTAGTACCCGCCTCCTATAAACCCTATATCGGTAGAATAGAGGAAACTCGGGAAAAAGAAATCCGTGGAAAACCTTTTACGGAAATCTCCCGTGCTGCAGGCAGTACCTTCGAGCGGAGGCACCTGACACATATCAATATAGTCGCGCTCATTCTTTGTCGCGGGTTTTGCATCGAGCCGGTTGAAAGACAATATTTTGAAACTTCCATCGTAATAGCATGACGCCAAAATCTTTCCGTCATCTGCCTGGCCGGGAGCGAATATTCCTTCCCTGACATTAGTAAGCGGATACGATGTCGACTTCGAAATTTCATACCTGCAAAGATTATAGACGGAATTTCTGTCAGAAGAAAAGATAATATCACCGGCAGAATCGTATATAGCGTGGATCTCGTTAGCCGGTGTCTCTGTAAGCCACCGTATATTACCTGTGTTTATATCGACGAGACGCATGTCCGTATTCATATTTCTTTCAGTCGAAACAAGTATAGCGTTTCCGTCCGGAGAAAACACCGGTGCATAATCTATCATGCTGTCATTAGTCAGCCGTACCGTTTTCCCGGATGCTATTATGTAGACATATATATTCCTGGCACCGTTTTGAAGCGCTGTAAACACTATGCTTCTGCTGTCAGGAGACAGAGCCGGAGACCTTGGTTCATTCAATCCAGTGTATATCTTTTCAAGTTTCTCAGTACGGCTGTTGTAGAGTGCCAGATACTCCTTCTGCTTTTCGTTAAAAGCAAAAACAAGCATCTCTGAATCCCGGTTATAATCTATTGTGCGGTCATATATTCTCCCGCTGACTATCCATCGGACTTTTGTGGTAAAAAAATCTTTGAGAATCCTTTTGTCTTTTTTGTTCTTATGCAGGTATATCTCGTTTTTCAGCCATCTGTCGCTTATATAGTAGAACGAGTCAGCGCCCGCCGGGACAGGATTCCGGCTGTGATACTTGTCAGCTATTTCAATATCCGACACATCACACAGGAAGTCCTTACCGCGGATAAACTCATCAACGCGTTTCTTGAGGTCTTTTCTCCACTTGATATCAAAATCATTCATGCTTGCAAAAGTCGCGGCGGCAGTTTCAAAAGCCTTCACAGGATCCATGTTATTGCGCAGGGCTTTAAGCAACTTGAAATGTATATCTTCACCTTCGTTTTTAACCAGAAAATCAACTGCAGAATGTCCTTCTTTGTAAGCAAGGTAGACATCCCTGTAAAGCGCATTGAAATTCTGCAGTTCCCTTATATTGTACAGCCTGTCATACATAACGGCATCGCGCAGTATCATCCTGTCATATGATGACCAGGGACGGTCGAGGACACTATGCGAGACGCTCTCGGCCATTCCCTCCATTATCCATAAAGGGACAAGCCCTGACATGGTTTTTACAAGCCTGGCGGATTTCCAGAAACCTCCGTGCAATATCTCGAACTGTGTAATATGTACATACTCATGCGCTATAAGGTGTGTCATATCGTAACGGGAATAACTCACGGGGATGACCAGCCTGTTCTTAAAAAACTCCGAAAAACCTTCTACACCGGTTTCTGCTGCAGCTATTCTGTTCTGTTCAAAATGGTTATGGTCATAATAGAGAAATACCGGAGTTTTTCTTTCAAACTCGACATTCAGGATCTCGCTGATCCTGCGGTGCATTTCATCCAGTATGCGTATATAACCATCGATATCGAACTCCTGGCCGGCAGGTTTATAATGATATATTTCGAGGTTATCTGTTTGAGCTGTCTTCCAGTCGAAACTGTCTATCCTGAGCTGGTTATATGAATAGCAGCTTGAATTCAGGAAGTATAAAAAAAAAAGAAAAGAACGGTTTTTCGCATCCCGCTCAGCCGGTCAAACCGTCCAGTTTGTCACCTAGCAGATCCTTGAGCGTAGCACCTGATTCTTTAGAAGGTTCGGAGTATTTTTTAAGTTCTTCTTTCTGGTCATCTTCTACCATTGCCCTGACACTGACTTCGATAAGGTTCTGCTCCGGTTTATTGGAGATGATCTTGCAGACGATTTTCTGCCCGGCTTCAAGTTTTTCCCGCAGATCATCAACCCTTTCTCTGGCATAATTCGAAACATGCAGGTAAGCCTCCAGCTTGTCATCCAGTTTAAGATAAGCTCCGGAGCGCTGAACATTCTTTATCTCAAGTTCCATACTGTTCCCGACCGGGTATGCATTAAAAGGATTATCTTCAAGCTGCTTGAGCCCGAGAGATATCTTCTGTTTATCCTGTTCTATACCAAGGATCTTTACTTTTACCGTATCCCCTACCTGGACGAATTCCGATACGTCTTTTACAGTCTTGTTCCATGAGAAATCCGATATATGGATGAGTCCTTCAACACCTTCTTTCAGCATCATAAAAGCTCCGAAATCGGTGATATGTGTTATCTCTCCCTCGATTATATTACCAGCCTGGTAATTGCTGGCAACCTCATCCCATGGATTAGGCTGTGTCTGTTTCAGGCTCAATGCTATTTTTTTGTTCTCCTGATCGATTTCAAGTATCTTCACCTTGACAGTATCGCCATTAGAGAGCGCGTCGCCGGCATGTTTGACATCCTTTATCCATGATATCTCTTCCACTTTTATGAGCCCTTCAACCCCCGATTCGAGCTCGACGAACGCCCCGTATGTCGTGGTACCTGTCACCTTTCCTTCCACATTGTTGCCTACCGCGTATCTTTCTTCTATGTTCTCCCATGGATGAGGCTTCGTTTCCTTGAGACTAAGTGCGATCTTATTTGAATTTGGATTAAAGCTCTTGACCTTTATCTCTATTTCATCACCTACTTTCACGACATCTTCCACATTCTCTACATGTCCCCACGAAAGTTCACTGATATGGAGAAGCCCGTCAATCCCCCCGAGGTCGATGAAAGCGCCAAAACTCTTTATTCCCGTAACCCGGCCTTTTATTATCTTTCCGGGATAAAGCTGATCAAAAAGTTCTTCTCTCTTTCTCCTGACATCTTCTTCTATGGCTTTCCTCCAGGATACCACAATATTCTTTTCCCTGCGGTCAAAATCAATGATCTTACAGGGAACAGTAGTACCTATGACAGTATCGAGATTTTTTACCATAGGGTATCCCACAAGTGAAGCCGGCATGAATGCCTTAACCCCGCTTATATCAACGATGAGACCGCCCTTTACTTTCTTTTCAAGCTTGGCATCCAGTACGAGCTCGTCTCTGAAAGCGGCCTCAAGGCCCTCCATATTCTGTTCCTGCTGTGCTTTCCTGTATGAAAGTATCGGCTGGCTGTCAAAACTCCTTTTAACGACGAAGACCTCTATGACATCTCCCTCTTTTACCTCTATATCAGCAAACTCCGCAAGCGGTATCACACCTTCAGATTTAAATCCTGCATCTATCAGGACCGTACCCTTATCCTTGTTTACTTCAATAACAGTTCCGTTCACGATCCTGCTTTTCAGCTGTTGCGTGTTTTCTACATGTCTTACGACATCCTCCATGCTCATTTTTTCTTCTGCCATTCTACCTCACCTCTTTTATAGATTTTTGCTTTTAAGCAAATTTATTCTTTCTTCGACTTCTCCCACTAGTTCCAGTGGTGTTGAAGCGCCGGTCATAATGCCGATCTTCACTTTTCCTTTTAGCCATTTATACTTAATTTCGTCGGGAATTTCAATATGATAGGTCTCCAGCTTTTCCCTGCCTATCTCGTACAGCCTTTTTGTATTGGAACTGTTCTTCCCTCCTACTATTAATAAAAGATCTAGCGATTCTGTCAGCCCGTAAAGTTCTTCCTGCCTGTTTACAGTCTCCTCGCAGATGGTATTATGCATCTTCAGGACTTTCGCTTTTTTCAGGAGCTCTCCGACGATCTCAAAAAACCTGCTCTTCCTGAATGTTGTCTGCGCAAGTACCCCGGCGTCTTCGATATCACCTATATCATCCAGTTCTTCCAGCGATGATATTACCTTTCCCTTGTTGCTGGCCCTTGAAAGTATACCAATGACTTCCGGATGCGACTTGATACCGACTATATAAACAGTAGAGTAATCTACCGCCAGATCTTCGCATATCCTGTGCGCTCTTTTAACTTTTGGGCAGGTAGCGTCAATTATATCAAGCCCCCGGGCCCTCAACTCTGATTCTTTTTCTGCGGTGATACCGTGACTTCTTATCAGGACTGTCCCCGGCGCTTCCAGATCATCAAAATCGCTTATCTGTATTATATTATTTTTTTCGAGTTTTTCAACAACCTGGGGATTATGTATTATGGGCCCGAGCGTATATACCTTACCCCTCGCTGAAGCCTCTGCTGCCATTGTTATGGCCCTCGTGACTCCCGAACAGAAACCGCAGTATTTTCCTTTTACTATCTCAAAGTTCATTAGTAATGAATTATACTTAATTAAATATTATAATCAAGGCCGGTCTAAAGCGGTAAATAAATAAAACAGGATCCTATTCTGATATACTCTTAATATCTTTTTCCGAGATCAGACGGTCGGTCATCCTCATCCATTCAGTCGTCAGGATCTTCAGTTGGACCGAATGAAGTATTTTATTGAATCTGTTTTCATCGACACGGTTAGCGGCATCAATAAAATCATTTAACGACACTTTACCGTAAGCATAATTGACAGTTTCGTCTTCGAGTATGGACTCCGCCAGCCGGATCTTCTTCTCGGCTATTAATATCAGTTTCTTCTCTCTCTCTATCTGCTGGAAAAGGTTTCTGAGATCAGTCTCCAGTTCGAGATATTTATTATCATTGGAGACCTTTATTTTTCTATGAGCGATCTTTGATGTTTCATATTCAGCCCTTTCCTTCTGGCCGGGCAGAGGCCATGTCATGGATATGCCGGCATATACAGTCTGTTGGCGATCTTTTAAGGTGATATCATCACCTTCCACCGCATATCCGAAAAGAAGATCAGCAGACGGCAGAAGTTCATTAGCATCTTTTGCCACTTCTAAAGAACTCTTTTCTTCCAGAATACCCAGTATCCTGTAAGTCCTGCTTGTGTGTTTGAATGTACTGAAGTCATCTTCGAATGCTATTTCCCTGTTTTCAAACATAAAGGGATCCGACGGCTGAAGCACTTCATCTGTTCCCGAACGTACAGCCTGTCTTATAAAATTATGGATATTGTCATATCTTTCCTGCAATCTGATCAGATCTTCTTTTTTTGCCAATGACTGTATCTCTATTTTATTTACATCTATAGGGAGCGCTATGTTATTTTCCCTTCTTTTTTTTATGTTATCGAGCAAAGAAATATTCTTTTTATATGATATTTCCCCTATCTTCAGATTCTCGTAGGCCGAAAACCAGTTATAATACGCCGTTATCACTGCTGCCAGGTAATCTTCATACGCCTCTACAACCTGGTGTCCGGTAATGTCGGTTTCCAATCCCGTTATCTTGTCCAGTAATACAGTCGCCTTCCCGAAAGCGTTTTCCGCGATCGGCTGAGATATAAGCAGAGTTATTTCTGAACTGTTTTTATCCAGGCTGATAGAAGGAGCCGTTGTATATTCTGCTGATATATCCGTACCAGTATAGGGGAACAGCCTGTTTAAACCGATTATTAAACGCGGAGCTCCGTCATTGTCTTCTATATTGAGTTCATACTGACTTTTAACTGACAGGAGAAGATCATCTGCCGGTATCTTAAGAGCCTTTACGTATTTTAAAGACATTCCGTCAAGCAGTATCTCTTCGAAAGTACCGTCGTTCCTGACGGCTTCTTTTATAAACTCTTCTATTTTCAATATGCGGGCATTACTGCCAGGATCAGTTGCCCGGGCATTAACCGGGGATATCCGACAGCACAGCATAATTAAAAATAGAACTGCCTTAACATAATTTATTTTCATTTGTTTATTCATTTGAAGTTCCCGTATTGAAGATCTTTTGTTTAAAAAAACGGATATCCTGACTAAAACTATACACGCACGGGACAAGGATAAGCGTTATAAATGTCCCGAATAATAAGCCCCATGTCAGAGCAAGCATCATCTCGGCCAGCATGGCATCATATCCGGTAAAACCGTATGCTGTTGGCAGAAGGCCTGCAACTGTCGTGACTGTTGTCAACATAACCGCTCTTAACCTCGTTTTTGCTATGGAGGCGATCTGATTATTTGAATCCTTTTTCCCGCGGCTGTTATCATAGTTATTAGTCAGTTTAGCAATCATGATTATCGAATCATTGACGACAACCCCGGCTAAACCCACAGCGCCGATAGCTGCGAAAAATCCGAACAACACCTTGCCATGAAGCCAGAAAGCAAGCACAACACCTATGATCCCGAACGGAATTGCCAGCATGATGATAATTGGCTTCGTCAACGAACCGAAAACAAGGGTAAGCACAATATATATAAGCAGAACCGCCATGATTATGGCATTGGTAAAATCTCCTGTGGATTCACGCGTATCCTTTACTTCTCCTTCAAAATTAAGCATTGTTGTAGGGTGTTTTGACAGTATACCGGGAAACACCCTGCTTTCAAGTTCCTGGGCTATTTCAACCGGTGTTAATTTTGATTCTTTCCTGATATCAGCATAAATAGTTGTAATCCTCTTTGAGTCTTTTCTTTCAATAGAATTAGGCGTTATAGTCCTGTTAACATCAACAATATCTCTTAAGGGCACAAGATAATCACCTGTATTTTCTATTGGAAGATCCAGTATCTTGTTTATATCATCCTTCGCCTTGTCAATAATGGTAAACCGCACATCTACTTTTTCATCTCCAACCGACAATTCATAAAGTACTGTACCCTGAAGGGCGGCCCTCAGGGTAGAGGAAACGTCCAACGGGTTTATTGACAGGCGTTTTATTTTTTCGCGCCTGAGGCTGATCTTATATTCCGGATTTTCCATAGGCCGCTCTATCTCGATATTCTCAAGCGCGGGATGCTGTTCCATTGATTTTGAAAGCTGTTCGGCTACTTCATTTCTTATATTATCGTTGTTTTCCTGGACTATGACCTCTATGGGGCTGCCGCTGCCATGTCCCCAGCGGCTTTTTGTAACAATTATTTCTTTAAAATCTTTTATGACCGCAAATTGCGTTTCAAATTCTTTAATGAGCTGCTCCGCCGATTTATCCCGTTTTTCTTTCGGCACTATTTCAATATTCATCCGAAATTTATTTTCTTCGACCGCCCTGCCCCACCTGCTTCTTGCTATACTGGTCGTGAATCCTATCACTTCTTTTCCGATATACGGGGTGAGCATATCCTCGATCTGTTTTGTTAGCCTGGCTGTTTCAAAACGGTCTACCTCAGGAGCAGCCTCGCCTGATATGGAAATCTGTCTTGTCTCTTCATTCGGGAACATGACAAACTTCATCTTTGACTTAACAATATACATTGAAAAAATGAGCAGAAAGATAAAAACAGGGAATACTACCCATTTAAAAGGCAGTATCCTGCTCAGAAAATTTCCATAGGAATCCTCTACCTTAATAAACCAGTGTGTTTTCTTGGGCCGCGAGATATTTTTTCTGAATTTGCTTACAAGTTTATTAAATCCAGGAAAAGAAAGGTGCATGTGCCCCGGGAGTATTATAAGCGATTCAAACAGGCTTGCCCCGAGCATGAAGAATATGACCGGTGGAATAAACTGGAGCATCTTGCCGAACCGGGCGCGGAAAAAGAAAAGAGGGACAAAAGCGATACATGTAGTCAGTATGCTTCCTATTACAGGGGTAAATACAAATGCTGTACCTTCTACAGCAGCCTTTTCTGACGACATTCCCTCCGAACGCAGCCGGGATATATTCTCCGATACTACAATAGCATCGTCTACGATCATGCCAAGTACTATTATGACTGCTGAAAGTGTGATATTGTTGATCGTATAGCCCATTATATACGCGCAGATCATAGAAAAGCAAAGCGTAAAAGGGATACCCATCGCCACCCACACTCCCGAGCGGAAATCAAGGAAGATAAAAAGCATGATGAGTATCAATACAAACCCTATGGAACCGTTCGCCACAACAATGGACAATCTGTTTTTCAGATCTACTGACTCATCATCCAGGGCGAACAATTCTATTTCCATACCTTTAAGATTGTTCTTTTGAAAGCTCTTAACCTGCTTTTTCACAGATTCAAGCGCTTCGAGTATGCCGTATGAAGTGTTCTTAATCACCCTGAGAACTATGGCTTCGTTGCCGTTGACCTTATTTATCGATTTATTCTTTTCATAACCACGTTTAATACCGGCAACTTCGTCCAGTTTTACCACATGGCCCTCAAAACCTCCCTGAATGACAAGGTCATTCAATTTTTCAACCGTATCCAGTTCGGAGAGAAGCGTTACTTTAGGCTCACCTTTTATCTCGATGTTTCCAGCCGGCTGACGGACATGGTTATTTATTACTTCCCTCATCGCAGTATTAAAAGGAATATCGAATTTTATTAATTTCACCGGATCAACCATTATCTGTATCTCTTCCTGAAGATATCCTGATTTTTCGATACTGTTTACCTCGGGCAGGTTCAGAAGCTGCTGCTCGAGAGTATATGCGTACTGCTGCAGCTGTCTGCGCGATTCGATATCAAGTAAGTGCCTGGTGGTATCAATCAGCACTATGTCAATGATCGCCATTTTTGTAGTCTTCCACACATGTACTTCAGGGTCATCCCTGACATCAGCGGGCAGCTGTACATCCAGGACAGCATTCCTCACTTCCATTAATGCTCCATCCATATCAGGGTAATTCTGCTCGAAATCAATAGATATGTTGCATCCGCCGTCGCTGGAAGTACTCGTAATCCTGTAGACGCCGTCAAGCCCTTTTACCGCGTCTTCGAGCGGTCTGGTTACGAAATGCTCCACTTCTTCGGCAGTTGCGCCCGGATAACTGGCTGTTACATGCGCGTGATCAAACTCCATATCAGGCATCTCTTCCATGCTGGTGCTGTTCCAGGCAAAAATACCGCCGACAAACACAATGATAAACATCAGATTTGTCAGCAGATGCCGTTTGACAAAAAATGCTATAAATTTCTTTAATACTTCCATTATTTTTTATTTAGACAGATTAAAATAATACAATGTTTCATTATTGTATTCGATTTAGTAAAATTATTAGATATTATACATTAAAATCCGTAATTTTATCCAGATTATAGTTTCCCCGTTTTTTTTCATTACAGTACATTGTCAGCCTGCCTTATCGGCAGGCTGACAAGACAGGATTTAGCATATTGAAAGCAGATTTGTAAGGATATGCAGTTTTACATTACAAACATCATGTCCGTGTATGAAGGCAGCGGCCATATATAATTCGGGATCAGCGATTCCAGTTCGTCTACAGCACTGCGCAGGTTGTTTATGGCTTTTATCATTTCTCCGGATGATCCGCTGTTTATTGCGTTTGTCAGCTCTTTAATTCCCGACAAAGCGTCTTCAGTAAGAGAACAGACTGTTTTCAGCAATTCCATAGCATTAGGATTCTTGCAGCCGCTGTCTCTAACTATATTTACCGTGCCTGCAAGTTCGTTCTGATATTCCAGTGCCACAGGGATTATCATTGTCCTGGCCATATCGAGAGCCACTCCTGCTTCTATTTCAATAGTCGTTTCATACTGTTCCTTATATATCTCATATCTTGACATGAGCTCAGTTTTAGAGAGTACTTTATGCTTTTCAAATAAGGCTATTGACTCTTCCTTTTTCATCGCTTCAAGTGCTTCAGGAGTTGTCTTCATATTTGGAAGCCCGCGCTTTTTAGCTTCTTTGTGCCACTTGTCAGTATAATTATCTCCGTTAAAAAGAATGCGTTTATGCTTTTT
The DNA here is from genome assembly GCA_043813605.1 of Elusimicrobiota bacterium. Lineage (GTDB taxonomy): Bacteria > CG03 > SLGR01 > SLGR01 > JBDRKX01 > JBDRKX01. The sequence goes on from JBDRKX010000096.1 coordinate 21,869, forward strand.
AACTATACCCTGAAGTATAGCCTGGAGTGACTCGTTGAAATCTTTTCCTGATTCGACAGAGGCTTCAAGTTCAGTACAAATTTCATCCAATGCATCTGCAACAATCGTGTTCAGGATAATATTTGCCCCGGCACAGCTCTGATTGGAACCGACAGCCCTGAATTCAAATTTGTTGCCTGTAAAGGCAAACGGCGAAGTCCTGTTCCTGTCTGTAACATCACGCGCCAGGCGCGGCAGCGAAGTAACACCTACTTCAAGTGTACCGCCTTCTTTTGAACTCTTTGCTCCTCCACTTTCTATCTGCTCGATGATATCGGTCAGCTGTTCACCCAGAAATATTGACAATATTGCCGGGGGAGCTTCATTTGCCCCGAGCCTGTGGTCGTTACCTGCCGTAGCAACCGATGAACGCAGTAATCCTGCATGAGTATCTATAGCCTTCATCAAAGCCGCAATTATTGTAAGGAATTTTGCGTTCTCATGCGGGTTTTCACCCGGTGTAAGCCAGTTCTTTCCATCCGGTCCGCTTAACGCCCAGTTATTGTGTTTACCTGAACCGTTAACTCCGGCATAAGGTTTTTCGTGCAGCAGGCATCTGAATCCGTGTTTCTCTGCAACCTGGTGCAGTATCTCCATCATGAGCATATTATGATCCACAGCAAGATTGAGCTCTTCAAATACCGGAGCTACTTCGAACTGCGCAGGACATACTTCATTATGACGTGTCTTTGCAGGTATGCCAAGTTTCCAGAGTTCTCTGTCAAGATCATCCATAAAAGTCATTACCCGTGTTTTTATGGCTCCAAAATAATGGTCATCAAGCTGCTGATGCTTAGATGGTATCCTTCCGAACAGCGTACGGCCTGTCTGCAGCAGATCGAGCCTTTCTTCGTAAAAAGAATTATCAATCAGGAAATATTCCTGTTCCGCTCCGAGGGTCGCATAGGCCCGCTTATTTTCACAGTCTATTCCGAATAATTTTGCCAGGCGGCATACCTGTTTACTCAGAGCGTTTATTGATCTTAAGAGAGGAGTCTTTTTATCAAGAGCTTCCCCGTTATAGGAATAGAAAGCCGTAGGTATGCAGAGTGTCGATCCCAGCTCTCCTTTTTTTATGAAAGCAGGGCTTGTCGGATCCCACGCTGTGTATCCCCGCGCTTCGAATGTTGCTCTCAGTCCCCCCGTTGGAAAACTCGATGCGTCGGGCTCTCCCTGTATAAGCTCCTTGCCGGAGAATTTCAGCATGACTCCGCCTTCGCCGTCCGGTGAAATAAAAGAATCATGTTTTTCTGCCGTCGCGCCGGTAAGCGGCTGGAACCAGTGTGTGAAATGCGTTGCCCCTTTTGAGACAGCCCATACCTTCATAGCATCCGCAACTTCGTCTGCTATTTTAGGATCTATTGTCTTCCCTTCCTTTATTGTTGCTCTTAGTGACTTATATGCATCCTCGGAAAGGAAATTGCGCATATTCTTTAAACTGAATACATTTTCCCCGTAAATATCTGCAATAGTCTGAACACTAGTAACTTCTACTTTATTATCCATAACATTCCTCCTGTTGGTTTTTAATACATATTACATTATAAATAATCTTACCTAAAAGTAAACAATATATTTTTACCCTATCGCACTACTTCCTTTTTCACCTGTCCTTATGCGTATGCATTCCGGCAGATCTAAAATAAATATTTTACCATCACCTATATTACCTGTCTTTGCCCCTTCTATTATCGCCTCGATCGTCGGCTTTACGAAATCCTCATTCACAGCTATTTCCAGCCTGACTTTTTTAAGAAGATTGACCTCATGCACTACACCCCTGTAAGTTTCCTCGTATCCTTTCTGCTGCCCGCAGCCGAGAGCATTGGTTACCGTCATTTTATAGACCTCCGCCTTATAAAGCGCCTCCTTTACATCAGGAAGCTTGTGCGGCTGTATCATTGCTATTATCAGTTTCATAATTTCCTCCTCAACATACTGTTGGTAAGGAGGGCCGGCCGATGTATGACTTTACCGGAGAATCGGCCCTCCAATCTCATTTTCTTAATTTGTTGTGAATATCTGAAATCCAGCATATGTCTCCATGCCATGCTGGGTGATATCCAATCCTTTCAATTCTTCCTCACGGGACACCCTCAATCCGCTGGTCTTATCTATAAGCTTAAATACAATACCCATTATCACAAGGACAAACACTGCTACAACAGCCACTCCGAGAAGCTGAACTCCAAGCTGCGCAAACCCGCCGCCGTGAAGCAGCCCGTCTCTTGCCAGCCCCAGCGCCTTTCGTCCGAATATCCCGACAGCCAGTGTTCCCCAGATGCCGTTCATCATATGCACCGGCACCGCGCCCACAGGATCATCAATGTGAACCATATCCAGGAAAACTGTGCCAAGCACCACTATTATCCCGGCTATCGCGCCTATTACGATCGCTTCATGCGGCATGACAAATGCGCATGGAGCGGTTATTGCCACAAGTCCCGCAAGCGCACCGTTCATAGTCATCGTAAGATCCGGTTTCCCGAACTTCTTCCATGCAAAAAACATTCCGCTTAAAGCCCCTGCCACCGCCGCCATGTTTGTAACGACAGCTACATGGGCTATCTGGGATCCGTCGCCCACACTCAGCGTAGAACCCGGATTGAAGCCGAACCAGGCAAACCATAATATAAGTGTACCGAGAGATGCCAGTGTCATTGAATGGCCTTCAATGGCATTCGCTGATCCATCCTTATTATATTTCCCTATTCTCGGACCTAGGATAGCCGTACCTATCAAAGCGGCGCTGCCTCCCACTGTATGAACTACTGTGGAACCCGCAAAATCCGCGAAATCGAGCCCGGCAAGCCATCCCCCACCCCATATCCAGTGTCCGACTATCGGATACACGGTCGCGGAGATAATAAATGAGTATATGAGGTATGCTTTGAATTTCATCCTTTCCGCTATTCCGCCAGCTACTATAGTCGCCGCGGCGCCGCAGAAAACGGCGTGAAAAAGCCAGTTTGCGTATAGAGGCAGATTATTATGGGTTTCAGCTCCATTTAGAAACCAGCCTGTAAATCCCATAAACCCGTTTCCCGTACCGAACATAATGGCATAACCAAATATATAAAATCCCATCGATGCCATACAGAAATCAAGGAAATTGTTCATTAGCACATTACACGTATTTTTCGTTCTTATGAGACCCGCTTCAAGCATCCCGAAGCCCGCCTGCATTATAAATACCATAAAGGCTGCAATCATCACCCATAATGTATCTATACCTGATGTACTGTTGATAGAAGCATTCTCAGCATATGCAGGGACAGATGCAAAATATACAGTTATTAAATGCATTAGCAAAAAAAACTTTACAATAAATTTCTTTTTCATAATACCTCCTTTTTCCAAAAAAAAAGCGTCCTACTTACATCTTTGTTGCAAATAGAACGCCTTCGTCCTTCTTGAAATATTTTCAGCCCTTCGCCGGACTGTTATTCTCTTATGTTTATGTTAATACAAGTAAAATAACACTGTTTTTGTTAACCCCATAAACTACTACGACCGATATTTATTTGTTATCGGCATCCTCCTGTCTCTTCCGAAAGCTAATGGAGTGATCTTTATTCCGGGCGGTGACTGCCTTCTTTTGTATTCATTCCTGTCAACCATTGATAAGACTTCTTTTACAAGTTCCGGATCATAACCTGAAGAAACAATATCATCCAGACACTTGTTCTCTTCTATATATGATTTCAGTATATTATCAAGCAGATCATACGGAGGTAAAGTGTCCTTGTCTTTCTGCGATGGTTTAAGTTCCGCGGTGGGTTCTTTGATAAGTATATTATCGGGTATCACCTTGCCGATGGCATTCCTGTATTCTGCCAGTTCATATGCCAGTGTCTTCGGAACATCTTTGATCGGAGCAAAACCTCCGGCCATATCGCCATATAAAGTTGCATAGCCCGTGCTCATTTCTGACTTATTTCCAGTTGTCACTACAAGCCAGCCGAATTTATTAGACAGTGCCATCAGTATATTTCCTCTGATCCTTGCCTGGATATTCTCTTCTGTAACATCATCCTCCATATTATGAAAAATGAGATTCATTGTCTTATCATACATTTTATATAACTCATCGATCGCTATTTTAATGAATCGTACTCCCAGGTTTTCAGCAAGTTCACAGGCATCTTTTTCTGATTCCTGTGAAGTATATTCTGAAGGCATAAATATACAGACCACTCTTTCTTTACCAAGGGCATCTTTTGAAAGAGTAGACACCAGAGCGGAATCTATTCCGCCGCTCAAACCTATCACCACCCTGCTGAAATCATTCTTATCTACATAATCCTTTATACCCAGCTTTAATGATTCATATGCTTCCGGTATTATGTCCAGCCTGTTTGAAAATTTAACAGAAGGCCTTCGGATGTCGTCTGATGATATACCGGTTCCTCTCAATTCAACTTCAGCTACCAGAAGTTCTTCTTTAAATGCAACGGCTCTGGCAATAAGGTCTCCATGGTTATTAACAATAAAACTCTGTCCGTCAAAGACCAGTTCATCCTGACCTCCAACAAGATTGCAATAAGAAATGTGAAGATCGTTCTTTCTGGCCAGTCCGCAGATTGTATCTTCCCTCTCTTTCATTTTACCCATATGATAAGGTGAAGCATTAATATTAACAATGAATTTTGTCTCATTTCCTATGTAACGGCTGATATCATCCCCGAATTCCCAGATGTCTTCACATATCATAAGAGCGGTCTGGTTGCCCGCCAAGGCAAATATCACAGGTTTATCCCCCGGCAAGAAATAGCGTTTTTCATCAAAGACACCATAATTGGGAAGATTACGCTTACGGTAAATTCCGGTAATCCTCCCGTCGGACAAAACTGCCGCGGCATTGTGATACACATCTTCCCGGACATCTATAAAACCGACAATAGCTGTTATACCATTTGTATATGAAGCTATATCCTTCATATTCTTAATATTCCCCTGTACGAATCCCTGCTTGAATATAAGATCCTCAGGAGGATATCCTGGAACCGCCAGTTCAGGAAATGAGATCAGGTCTATTTTCAGTGCCCGGGCTCTTTCTATGTATTCTTTAATCTTTCTGCAATTTCCTGTTATGTCACCTACCGTACAATTGATCTGTGCACACGCTATGCGGACAATATTCATTTTATCACTCCCTTATACTGCCATAGCCATTTTTGAGGCTTTACTCTTTATGTTATTCAGTATCTTATGGACTCTTACGAATGATATTTTAAGGGCTGCAGCCGTTTCCCGCAGAGTATATCCGCCAAGTGTAAGTGACAGCACTTCCTTTTCTCTTTCTGTCAAGTCTTCTTTTTCAATATCTTCTTTTAATATTTTCCCCTCCAGCAATTCGTATTCGTCTTCATTTTCATCACTGTTGTCATATACATCGATAAGCCCCTTTGATCTGTCGTCATCAGTATATTCATCCAGAGTTAAAGTCTCATAACTCCTGTTATATTTTCTCAGATGATTTTTTATATGAAACCAGCAGCTCTGAAGAATATAACTGTTGTTAAAACCTTCGATCTCGCTGTTCTTCCACCTGTTCATCAAATTTATCATCATCTCCTGCACCATATCATCGGAATCGAATGAGCTGTCGTTACTGGAAATATTTTTAGATATAGCTACCAGCCCAGGTGATAATTCATCTAATAATTCTTCGAATTTCATAGAAGTACTCCTTCCTCTGCATATTAATGCAGAAATAATAAGCACCTTTGCGACTATATTTACTTCTTTGTTTGATTTAAAGGACTGCTGTGTCTCTTTATGGAATGTTCAGCTTTGAACTGCAATTAAATTTTAACTTATTCCAGCCGCCTTTGTCAACCGAGATATTCGTCTATTTTCTTAGCGGCTTCCATACCGTGATTTATCGCTTTAACAACAAGCGAGGCTCCTGTGTCCGCATCACCGGCGGCAAAGACACCCCCGACGGAAGTACTGTAGTTTTCTGTCATGATATTTCCGCATTCGTCATATTCCACGCCAAGGTCTTTAAGGAGCCTCGAATGCTCTACATGGATAAATCCCATAGCAAGGATCACCATATCCACCTTAACAGTGAACTCACTGCCGGGTATTTCTTCCATAACGGGCCGGCAGCTTCCGGGCGGTGTCTCCCAACGCACTCTGGTACAATGGACTTTTTTAACCTTTTTATTCTCTCCTGTAAATCCCTTTGTTGTTATAGCCCAGTCCCGCTCAACACCTTCCTCATGCGAAGATGTAGTACGCAGAATGACCGGCCAGTCCGGCCAACTGAAATTCCAGGGTTCATCCCATTCCTGCGGACGAGGCAGTATCTCGAACTGATATACTTTTTTAGCGCCCTGCCTGTTGGCTGTGCCCACGCAATCAGAACCGGTATCACCGCCGCCGATAACCAGTACATCTTTATCTTTTGCCGAAATAATGCTATCAGGTGATACTTCTCCGGCAACCATGCTGTTTGACTGTGTAAGGTATTCCATGGCAAAATAGATGCCGTCAACTTCTCTTCCGGCGATATCTATGTCCCTTGGATAACCGGCACCTGTTGTCAGGAGAATCGCATCAAAGGATTTCTTCAGCCACCTTGCAGACATATCTTCGCCCATATTTGCATCCGTTTCAAATTTAATACCCGCCCGTACCATCTGTTTTATTCTCCTGTCGAGAACCCATTTTTCCAGTTTAAAATCCGGAATACCGTACCGCAATATACCGCCTATTATATGGGCTTTTTCAAATACAGTCACATCATATCCCGTCTGCCTCAGCTTTATTGCCGCTGAAAGACCGGCAGGACCGGAACCTATTACAGCGACCTTTTTTTCCAGCTCTTTTTTTGGTACCGGTATTTCCACCCAGCCTCTTTCAAATCCGTATTCTATAATTGCAAGTTCTACCTGTCTGATCGTTACGGGACTGTCGTTGATCGAAAGCGTACATGAAGCCTCACAGGTCGCAGGACATATCCTGCCGGTTATTTCGGGCAGGGTATTTGTCATCTCCAAACGATAGAGCGCTTCTTTCCAGCGGCCTTTATATACAAGGTCATTCCATTCGGGTATTAGATTACCTAGAGGACATCCCAAGGCATGGCAATACGGAACTCCACAGTCCATACACCTTGCCGCCTGTTCCTTGAGCTGTTCCGAAGACAGACACAGATTTACATCCCTGTAATCTTCAAGACGTTCACTTACCGGCCTGTATGGTGTATCCTTTCTTTTGAAATCTATAAATCCTGTCGGTTTTCCCATTTATTTCGCTCCGCTCAATAGATGAGCCTTAAGCTTTAAGCTGTAAGAATTATTCAATAATAAAATCATGCTATAGAAAATTATATTTGATCTTATTAATGCTCTATTCATTTTTTTGTAGCCTACTGCTTATCACTTATAGCTGCTTGTATTACCTATATACCTCTTCTGTCACAGTCTCGACTTCCGAACCCTTTATCTGCTCGCTCTTTATCCTCTCAAGCGCTTTCTTATAATCTATAGGGAACACTTTAACAAATTTCGGGAGCATCTCTTCCCAATCCTCGACTATCCTTGCAGCATATTTGCTTCCGGTATAATCGATGTGTTTTTTGATCAGCTCCAGCAGGTATTTCATGTCTGCTTCATTTACTACAGGTTCCAAATCTACCATGTCAAGGTTGCATTTAGTATCAAAGAGCTGATTTTCATCCAGGACATATGCGATCCCCCCGCTCATGCCTGCTGCAAAATTTATTCCGGTCCGTCCGAGTATGACAACACATCCTCCAGTCATATACTCGCATCCATGATCTCCCACGCCTTCCACTACGGCTACCGCTCCGCTGTTCCTGACGGCAAAACGCTCTCCGGCCATACCGTGTATATAAGCTTCACCTGCGGTAGCTCCGAAAAGGGCCACATTTCCGGTTATAATATTGTTCTGCGAACGATAAGTGGACCCTTTCTGCGGATAGAGTATTATACGGCCTCCTGATAATCCTTTACCGAGATAATCGTTGGCGTCTCCTTCCAGTTCAAATGTGATACCGCGCGCAAGAAATGCGGCAAAACTCTGACCGGCGACACCGGTAAACTTGCATTCAATAGTATCAGGAGGAAGTCCTTCTTCCTTGTATTTTTTTGATACTTCATAGCTTAGGCGCGCGCCTACTGAACGGTTGGAATTCCTTATCTGTGTAAACAGATTTACTTTTTTGCCGCTTTCAAGAGCTTTTTCAGAATTCTTTATAAGTTCTTCATCTATTGTATTTCCCAAGGCATGGTCCTGCTTTGACGTACAATAATACGAACCCCCGCTTTTAAGTTCCGGTTTCTTCAAAAGATCTGTAAAATCCAGCCCTTTTGCTTTCCAGTGGTCTATCGGATAATCGATATCCAGCCTGTCGGCCTGTCCTATCATGTCATCAAATTTTCTGAAACCGAGTTCAGCCATTATCTCTCTGACCTCGCAGGCCAGGAACATCATGTAGTTCATAAGGTGTTCAGGTTTTCCTGTAAACTTTTTTCTCAATTCGGGATCCTGGGTTGCGACTCCTACCGGACATGTATTCATATGGCACTTGCGCATCATTACACAGCCGAGCGTTACCAGGACTATAGTAGCAAAACCGAATTCTTCGGCGCCCAGCATTGCACCAATAACAATATCCCTGCCTGTTCTCAGTTGACCGTCTACTTGTACCTTGATCTTATCCCTCAGTTTGTTGAGAACAAGTGTCTGCTGAGTTTCAGAAAGGCCGATTTCCCACGATATACCTGCATGCTTTATCGATGATAACGGAGAGGCGCCGGTGCCTCCGTCACCGCCGCTTATAAGCACCATATCCGCTTTGCCTTTTGCTACACCTGCAGCTACTGTACCTACTCCGAGTTCGCTGACCAGTTTTACCGATATCCTGGCATCAGGATTTGAATTTTTAAGGTCATAAATGAGCTGGGCCAGGTCTTCTATGGAATATATGTCATGATGCGGCGGAGGAGATATGAGCATCACTCCCGGAGTAGAATGCCTGACTTTAGCTATTATCTTGTCTACTTTATGTCCCGGGAGCTGTCCGCCTTCTCCCGGTTTGGCCCCTTGAGCCATCTTTATCTGAAGTTCTTCTGCATGGGAAAGATAATTGCTGTTTACGCCAAAACGCGCGGAAGCCACCTGTTTTACCTTACTTATCATGCTGTCTCCGTTATCAAGCGGATTGAAACGTTCGTTGTCTTCCCCTCCTTCACCGGAATTACTCCGGATACCCAGGCGGTTCATGGCTATTGCTATAGTCTCATGCGCCTCCCGGCTGATAGAACCGTAACTCATTGCTGATGAGACAAACCGTTTGACTATATTCTCAGAGGGTTCTACTTCTTCTATCGGTACGGGAGCGGCATCTTTGAATTTAAATAAACCTCTAAGCGTACAACCCTGGCGATTACTGTCATTTATAACGGCCGAATATCTCTTGAAATCATCATAATTTCCTTCACGCACAGCTTTCTGAAGGAGCACTATAGCCTCCGGTGTCATAAGATGTTTTTCGGATGATTTCCTGTAATGGTAGTGGCCGCCGGAATCGAGTATTTCCCGTGATCCGCCCGGTTTGAAAGCGTTCCTATGCCTCATGAGCGTCTCTTCTGTGATAACATCAAGGCCTATCCCTTCAACCCTTGAAGATACTCCAGGAAAATACTTATCAATCAAATCCGAGTTTAGGCCGACAGCTTCGAATATCTGTGCACCTTTATAACTCCTTATTGTTGATACTCCCATCTTGGACATGATCTTCAGAAGGCCCTTCTTAATAGCCGCTATGTAATTATCCATTGCAGTCTCGAGTTTTATCCCGTCAAAGCTGTTTTCCTTTTCTTTAAGTTCGGCTATAGTCTCAAATGCCAGATAGGGATTTATTGCACTTGCACCGAAACCTATAAGGACGGCAAAGTCCATAACTTCTCTTGCTTCTCCTGTTTCTACAACAAGTCCGACAAGATGTCTCTTGTTCCTGTCTATCAAATAATTATTGACTACTGATGTGGCCAGAAGAGGCGGTATCGGAGCATTTTTCTCGTCTACATTTCTGTCACTCATAACTGCTATCGAATATCCTTCATCTATCTTTTGCTCTATCTCGGCACACAGTTTATCCAAAGATCCTTTTAATCCGTCTATCGATCTGCCGGCATCAAACAGTATCGGAACTATGCATGTCTTAAATCCCGTATAATTGAAATTAATGAGTTTTTCCATATCTTCATTAGTCAGTATAGGGTGCATGAGCTTAAGCTGATTGCAATGCTGAGGAGTCTCTTCAAGCAGGTTCCTCTCCCTGCCAATAAAACTCATAAGTGACATCACCAGGTTCTCCCTGTAAGGATCTATTGGAGGATTTGTCACCTGTGCAAAAAGCTGTTTAAAATACCTTGTCAACATCTGGGGTCTCTCCGAGAGTACTGTAAGTGCTTCATCATTTCCCATGGAGCCTATAGGTTCCTGAGCATTCTTCGCCATGGGCAGTATTATCATATTGAGATCTTCCATTGAATAACCGAAGACTTTCTGTTTTGTAAGAAGGTATTCACGATCGAGTTTAACAGGTCCGGACGGTTGAAGTAATCCTCTTAACTCTATCCTATTCTCTTCCAACCACCTGCGGTAAAGCCTTCTTCGCGATACCGAGGCTTTTATTTCATTATCTTTCTTTACCCTGACTATAGATGTGTCTATCAGGATCATCTTACCTGGGGCAAGACGGCCCTTTTCCAGTATATCTTCCGGTGATATATCCAGCACGCCCATTTCCGAAGCAAGTATGACCTTGCCGCTGCGGGTTATAACATACCGGGCCGGTCTGAGACCGTTTCTGTCAAGAGTAGCTCCTATCTTAATACCGTCCGTAAAAGCGATAGCCGCCGGGCCGTCCCAGGGTTCCATGAATGCTGAATGATACTCGTAAAAAGCCCTTTTATCAGCGCTCATATGATATTTCTGGCCGAATGCTTCAGGGATCATCATCATCATTGTATGTTCGATGGATCTGCCGGACTGGGTGATCAGCTCAAACGTGTTATCAAACATAGCGGAATCACTGCCTTCAGGGTTTATTACCGGAAACAGCTTAGTTATGTCTTGCCCAAAATATTCACTTGAAAGTGTCCCTTCCCTGGCTTTCATATAGTTAGCGTTCCCGCGCAGAGTGTTTATCTCACCGTTATGCGCTATATACCTGAACGGCTGCGCCAGCGGCCATGATGGAAAAGTATTGGTACTGTATCTCTGGTGAACCAGTGAAAAAGCGCTCTTAAATTCATTTTCAGTAAGATCGGGATAGAAAGTCTCGAACTGAGGCGCCACAAACATCCCTTTATATACCACTATCCTGCTTGAAAAACTTGATATATAAAACTCTTCCATTGAGAGTTTTTTTTCTGCTGCTTTTTTTTCAATAGATCTCCTGAGCAGATAAAGCCTGCGTTCAAGGTCATGTCCGCATATTCCGGGATATTCAACAAAAAGCTGTGCCATAAACGGCATGGATTTCCTGGCTATTTCACCAAGGCATTCGGGACACACTGGTACATCCCTCCATCCTATTACTCTGGCGCCCTCCTCATGTACTATGAAATTGATCTGGTCCTTGAACATTTTTCGCGCCTTTTCATTCTGAGGCATAAAAAGGAATCCGGCACCGTAGTTCCCTTTATCAGGGAGCTCAAAACCCGTTTCCGCAGCTTTTTTAGCAAAGAACTCATGAGGTATCTGTACTAGCATTCCGGCACCGTCTCCCGTTTTCAGATCTCCGCCCAACGCTCCCCTGTGTTCAAGGTTCTTTAATATGGTTATTCCGTCAAAGACTATCTGGTGTGCCGGTTTACCGTTAATATTAACGATAAATCCCACACCGCAGCTGTCATGTTCATTTGCACGGTCATATAATCCGAATTTCTTCAGCTTATCCATTCGAATCTTTCCTGTCTTTATAGCAGACACCTCTTTGTTCAACAGAATTAACATTCAGATAAATTGCAGAATCTTTTTCATTTTCAGAGACCTCCATAACCTTGATGATATCAGACCATTTTCCTGCATCAGGAAGCAGTTTCATGATATTATTTTCTGTTCCGGCAAAAAATTCCCTGTTTATAAGATATTCATCTTTTTCAGGATATAGCGCCATATAAAGTATATCCATCTCGACCAGGTCATTAAAAAAATGCGTGCCGAGTGAGACATCAGGGACAAGACCCTCATGCATCTCGGCTATCTCGCAGATAACTGACACATTATTGATCTCAGTAAACTTAACAGGCACTCCCAGGGAAGGTGTTGAAGTTCCCCATCTTCCGGGTCCGAGGAGCATAGTATTTATTTCTTTCTGATCCTTCTCAATATTTGTTATCCTGCCTATAATATGCGCCACCTGGTATCTGTCGGTTTCGGAAAGCTTTGAGTATTCGGAAGGCACCACGTATACCAGCCTGTCGATCACAGAATGTATACTGGAGCCGATTATAGGGCCTCTTGTTTTGAGAATAAGGTTATTCTCCTCAATTTTACCCGGCTCTTTTACTACACCTATGCCCTTGCGTACCTGATACGGGCGGCACTGCAGAAGATTGATCTTAAAATCATCTCTGTCATTGAAGTTAGCAGTGAATTCTATATCAACAGGATAATCGTAAGCATCCTGCAGCGTTCTCAGAATCTCTTTCAGATCCTTGATAAATCCGGTATCTGAAAACAGTTTATCAAAAGTGAGTATCCATGCCGGTGTTTTTTTGCCGGGCCTGGTACTCATCCTTCCCTCCATTTCCATATCTCTGCTGACATACAGTTCAAATGGAAACTCGTGATCTTTTTTTGCAAGATCGCTGAAGTATTCCGATACCATTCTGTTGGATTCCAGGTCAAGTACATCGACTTTCCGCTGAACATATTTTCTCAGTTCATCAAAGTTCGCTTCGGGCCTCTTACCCGGCTCGTTTACCGCAACCAAACGGGTATAATCATCGTCATGCCTTTCAACTGCCCTTGTACCCAATCCGAATACCACTCTTAATACGCCGGCTTTGGGATCTATATCCTTGTTCCAAACGTAAAGATTATACGAGAAACCCACACCGGCTATCTGGGGATAAAAATAGTTATCATTAACCGTTCCTGATACTCTCTGTACCAGGAGCGCCATCTGTTCATCGCGGTCGAGAAGCCCTCTTCTGTATCGGTACATGAGCGCATTATGGTCCATTGTGCTTGAATAGACCTTTCTGACAGCGTTCAAAAAATCGTCAAGCCTTTCTTCAGGGGTGCCCTGATTCGCGCAGAACACACTTTCATATTTCCCTGAGAAGGAGTTCCCATAAGCATTTTCAAGCAGACTGGAAGATCTGACAATTACAGGAGACTGTCCGAAATAGTTCAAGATCTCCTTGAACTGGTTCTGGATATCTTCAGGGAATGTCCCGTGGAGCATCCTGTTCTGCGCCTCTTCAGCGCCTTCAAGAAAATTATCGCTGTGTCTCTGTTTCCATCTGACCCACCAGCATTTACTTTTTATCAGGTAAGTATAAAATACATCCGATCCGATAAAGAAACTGTCGTGAGGTTCGAGTTTCTTCTGCCAGTATTCCTTATCTTTTTCCAGTATAGCACGTGCAAGAAGCATACCGACGGTCTTACCGCCTACGAGCCCTGTACCGACCATATGTTTTCCTATATCAATCAGATCAGAAAGATCGAAATATTTTTCGGCCAGTTTAAGTACGATATCCTCTCTTGTAACTACCATCTTTAAAAGACGCTGGCGGTATTCTTCGTACTCCCTGTCATATTCAGCTTTACCTGAATCGATTTTTTTCTGCAGCTTTTGGGCATGGGCAAAGACACGGTTCCACATATCTTCATGGCTGACAGAGAAATCGAGCCAGGGATGAGGGACTTTTTTAAGTATTTCAGATATAACAGTACTCTTCTTTACCGGATAGAATCTGTTATCCTTCCAGTAATGCAGCATATACATCGTCTTGGTATGCCTTTTATAAACCTTCAGCGGCTGCATATAGACTTCCTCATTATATTTGTACAGATCGAGTACAACCTGCGCTGTATTGTGAATTGCATCAATAGTGCCTGTAGTATGATGGTTTCTCAGAATCGAGAAATAAGTTGCTGTGTCATAGTCATAAAGATACGGGCATGTCAGCATGAAAAAATTAGCCAGCATCCGGTCACTGTACCAGTCTACAGTCAGCTCAGAGAGACAGTCAAAGACATAGAATGTGCCCGGACCGTATTTTTCTATTACTGTAAATATCTCTGCTATGAAAGTCTCGAACCCATCTTCAGGATGAAGATCATACACATCCACTTTGACATCTTCCGGGATCAGTCCGGCATGCTGGGCGAACCTGAAATATACCAGGTTGTTTCCTTTCTTGCAGGCATCACGGCAGAACGGCTGCACAAATGACATATATTCCTCCACAGCATCTACCTGCCAGACGATATTATCACCGGGCCGTACACCCTGGATGACTTCATCCAGTTCAGGCAATCCGGTACTCATAAGCGTATATACTTTTACCATTTATTATAAAATCCCCATATACTCATCAGTTACATCCGATTATAGCAAATGTCCTTATTCTTACAATTAATTATGATTGAAATATCTCTTCGTTGAAATGTGTTTTGGCGGGCTTTGCCGTTAGACATCTATGTCTGTTTATATTATAACTCTATTTTTCGGAAATTTGCAAAATATTAACATGGATTCAGAGAATCCATTCTTCTCCAGCTGGATATTCTCTTATCCTCGCATATCTGAAGAAAGTATGACAGCTTCAGCCAGTGCCCGCATGGATTTTCTCATGTCCATACTCTTTTTCTGCAGTTTTTTATAAGCCTCTTCTTTGGATATACCCATATCTTTCATAAGTATACCTTTGGCCCTGTCAATCGTCTTCCTGTTCTCAAGTTCTTCTTTTGCCTTGAATATCTCCTTGTTGAGACGCGTGTTTTCAATTGCTACAGCTGACTGGTTTGCAACAGCCTGCAGCATGCTTATTTCTTCATCAGAAAACTTGTGTTCCTTCTCGGTATAACTGTTAATAACACCTATCACTTTTTCTTTTATCATCATCGGGACGGAAAGCATCGAAATAATATTCTCTTTCCTGGCAATTTCCGGGTACATGTATTCTTTGTCTTTTGTAACATCCAAAACAGTAACAGGTTTTTTCTCTCTTACTGCCTTGCCGCTTACAGAATCTCCCACTTTGAGCGGCGGCTTATTCTTATAAGCGTCGCTCAGGCTCTGCGTAGCGGCAATAACAAGTTCCTGCCTGTCTTCATTAAGGAGCACTATCGAACAGATCTTAGAATCCATCATCTCAGCTGTCATAGTAACGATAAGGTGAAGGATCTCCTTGAGGTAACTCTCGGATATAATGGTCTCGCTTATTTTGGAAAGGATTCCCAGTTGTTCTATCTTCTTCTGCATAGCCTCTTGGGACGCTGCGCTCTCTACGGAACTGCCCAGATATTTTGCGACAGAGAAAAGAAGGCCTACCTGGTCATCAGGATACTCATATTCATTCTTGTGCTGGATATTAATAACTCCTACAACTTTGTCTTTTGACAGTATAGGCACAGATAGGAACGCCTCAAACTTGTCCTCCGGCAGGTTTGAAAAACTCTTAAAATGGATATCCTTGTACGCGCCTTTAGTCAAGACAACAGGTTTTTCGACTTCGACAACCCATCCGGCAACACCTTCTCCTTTTTTCAGTATTATTCGTTCAAGTTCATTTGCATGAGGATTTTTTGAAGCTTTCAATACCAGTTCTTCTTTTTTCTGGTCATAGAGGTAAATAAAACATGAATCAGCCGCTGTAAGCTCAGTAGCTATTTCAACTATATGCTGGAGCAGTTCAGTCAACTCAAGGTTACTGCTTATATACTTTGCTACCAGATGAAGTATCTTGAGTTCTTTTTCTTTCTGCTCAAGTTTTTCCTTAATAGTATGCGGCATAGTATTTAATAATTATAATTACAATAATTTCAGTTTACTTTTTTGTCCTGAATTGTCAATTGTGCGGATTATATGATGAGTGCGGCTGCAGGTTTTACGATAAGAACATGAGCCCGGTTATGCCCGCAAAAACGCAATAATATGAGAACAGATGGAACCTGCTCTTTTTGACCGTCCACAGAAGCAGCTTTATCGCCCCGTAACCTGTGATGAACGAGACACTCATACCGATAATGAGCTCCGGAACACTTATGGCTAAAGCACTGAATTCGAGTATCTCGAGGAGCGTGGCGCCAAGAACCGCAGGCATCATAAGGAAGAATGAGAACCGTACAGCGTCTTCTCTCTTGAGGCCGAGTAAAAGACCGGCGGTTATCGTCATGCCTGAGCGAGAAATACCCGGCAATATGGCAAACATCTGCGCGATGCCTATTACAACCGACCTGCCGAGGCGCAACCGGCCCATTTCAAAACCTTCAGCTCTGACAAACCTGTTAAGGAAGAGCACTCCGCCGGTTATGATCAGGAAGATGTAGACGTATCTGCCGCCGGCAAAAAAGAGTTCTATGTAATCCTTAAAAAAAACACCGGCTATACCGGCAGGGACATTGGCTGCTATCACGAGCCAGAAAAGCCTGACGTATTCCGGACTGCCGGTCTTTGTAATACGTACCGACGATAAAAAGCCGCGCATAAGTTCCATAATATCTTTACGGAAAATGACGATCACTGCGGCAAGCGTTCCGGTATGGAGGAATATGTCAAGTGTCATCCCCCCTGCCCCCATATCAAGGAAATTCTGAAATATTACAAGATGGCCGGAACTGCTGACAGGAAGGAATTCAGTAAGACCCTGGATCGCCCCAAGTATTATTATGTTAAATATTTGAAGCAATTATCAGTCCGCTTTATGCTCTTCCTTGCCGTATTTATGCACAATATCGGTGTATTTTTTCAGCTTTTCATCGGCCATTCTGAAGACGGAATCTTTTGAGAACCCTCCGCTCTTAAGCCGGTTTCCGGCTTTGACTCCGGTCAGTATCTCTATGCCTTCCTGTATCCTGGATACGGGATATATATGGAAATCACCTTTTCCCACGGCATCAACAACATCGTCATTCAGCATAAGGTGTTTCACATTGCGCTGCGGTATTACAACACCCTGTTTCCCTGTAAGCCCCTTCAACTTGCATACTCTGAAAAAACCTTCGACCTTTTCGTTAACACCGCCGATAGGCTGCACATTCCCGTTCTGATCCACTGAACCGGTAACAGCTATGTCCTGTCTGAGAGGCAGTTCTGAAAGACTTGAAAGCAGGCAGTATAGCTCCGTACTTGACGCGCTATCCCCGTCTATTTCGTCATACAGCTGTTCAAAACATATACTGGCTGAAAATACCAGCGGTTTGTCCTGTCCGAAGAGATGTCCGACGTAACTGCTCAATATCATCACTCCTTTTGAATGGATCTTCCCGCTGAGCCTGATCTCCCTCTCTATGTTCATCACGTTACGCCGGCCGTTGAAGGTCTTGACTGTTATCCTTGAAGGTTTGCCGAAACTGTAATCACCCATATCGTATACGCACAGTCCGTTTATCTGTCCCACCCTGGAGCCGGTGGTTTCAATGATAATCGTATTTTCTTCTATCATCTCATTCAGTTTGTTATCGATCATGTTGGAACGGTAGGTTTTTTCTTCCAGTGCCTTGACTACATGGTTCTTCTCCACTACTTTTGCCTTTTTTGTCCTTGCCCAGTAGCAGGCTTCACGGATGATATCTTCTATATCGATGAATTTTGCCGTGAGTTTTTTCTTATGGTCGCTTATCCTTGAACTGTAATCTATGATCTTGGCAACGGCATCCCGTGTTAAAGGAAGCAGGTTTTCCTGTCGGCATTTTGTCGCTATCAGCTGGGCATATTTATTTACCATACTGCCTGTTTTTTCTATGGTTGTGTCAAAATCAGCCTTAACCTTAAAGAGCTTTCTGAAGTCTTCATCGTAAAGATAAAGCAGGTGGTATATATAGGGATTGCCTATGATTATGACTTTAATGTCCAGCGTTACAGGTTCAGGTTTCAGTGTGGCGGTCGAAATGAGGCCGTAAACATCCCCGAGATTCTCTATCTTAGCCTTTTTGTATTTCATGACTTTCTTGAGTGCTTCCCATGTATAATAGTCCTTGAAGATGTCCATAGCCTGAAGGATAAGATATCCTCCGTTGGCCCTGTGGACAGCGCCCGGCTTGATCATGGTAAAATCCGTTGAGAGCACTCCCATCTGGGCAATATGCTCGATTGTACCTAAAAGGTTCCTGTAAAGCGGATTATGTTCAATTATCACCGGCGCGCCTTCAGTATCGGAATTATCTATCAGGAGGTTAACCTTATATTTATTAAACAGGCTGTCAGTTGAATTCTGGAACTGCATGAACTGTGTCTGTTCCGATTCCTCATATTTCTTGAAGAAACTCAGGTTATCCAGTATATCTTCTACAACATTGTCAAGGTGTTCCATTATGATCTTATAGGATTTATACTTGCCCTTAATATCGTCGATCAACAGCCACATGGTGAAGAAACCTATTTTTTTATCGAGCTCTTCGATCTCTTTTTTCTTCTTGACCTGTATACTTCTTATATTCCTGGTAAACTCGTATATCTTTTCATGTATTTCTTTCTGGTCGTCTTCGAGTTTTTTCTTTTCTTCCGGGGTCAGCTTGGTATAGTCCTGATCTTTCATAGGTTTGCCGTCTATCAGCGGAAGAACAAGAAGCCCCGTGAGCGATTGTTGTATGGTAAACCCCATTGATTTCGCATATTCTTCGAGTTCAAGCGAAAGCTTTTCCTTTTCTTCCTTTATCTCTTCGAGCAGTTCTTTTTTCTTATCTTCATAATCCTTGCCGGAGAACGCTTTTACTATCTCGGTCTCCAGTTCTTTAATAAACTCTTCCATATCATCTTCGAACTGACTGCCCATGCCGGCTGGGAGCGTTAGCGCCCTTGGTTCATCCGGATTATCGAAATTATAAAGATAGCATATATCTTCAGGAACAGGTTCTCTGGCAGCTATCTCCTTTACAGTATTCATTATAGCCGTACTTCTTCCGGTACCAGGTATGCCCGATACATAAAGATTGAACCCATCGCTCTTTATCCTCAACCCGAATCCTATTGCCTTTAAAGCCCTGTTCTGGCTTATTATCACTTCGCCCTCGCTTATTTCTTCTGTTGTTTTAAACTTAAAGACTTTCGGATCGCACTCGTTCCTGAGTTCCTTTGCTTTCAGTTCCTTATATATCTTCTTGACCATTTATACCTCCTGGTTCCGAGAGTGACATGCACTCAACTCAAAATCCCTTTAATTATCAGATCGATAACATCGTCTTCTGTCAGGCCTCTTGCCATCAATGTATTCAGCTGTTTACCGTCCACACTTCCTGTAGCGGCTTCATGGGTAACATGCGCCTTTGGATGCCTGACATTATCGATTATCTTCCGGCCGGAAATATCCAGGGTTAGATTTTCAGTTTTCAGAAGTTCCATACAGTATAACCGGTGTATTACTTGGTTTTCTCAGGAACTTCCTTTTTCTTTACGATGTATTCTCCCGTATAACTGCCGCCTTTATTGCAATCCGCCCGGACTTTTATCGTGTTACCCAGGTTTGCATCGACAACAAGATAGACAGCCACCTGTTTTTCCACGTATATCTGGCTGCCGAATGACTGTTCAGCTATAAGCCGGTCATCCAGATAAACAGATACATCTTCTATATAGTGTTCTTTCGGATTCTTTACTTCGTGGTTCATGATCACTATCAGCACCTTGGTATCGGTATCATAACTGAAAGTCATTTTGGAGGGCGGGTGTGAATATGAGTATCCTCCTGCAGCAAATATCATTACCAAGAGAACCAGTACTATCTTTTTTATGTTCATTCTAACCTCCACTTTAATAAAATACTTAAAATCAGACAGCCGCCGGACGAATCCCGGATCAATAACCCATCTTTATTATAATTTATTTATGAGTCAATAATAAAATATTGTCAAGTATAATATAAACTATAAGCCAAATTACGTAAAAATCAAGCACCCCTTTTCTATCCCGTTACAGAAATCAGTTTCGTACCGTCGAGACGAAGGATATCCCTGTTCCTCCACCATGTAAGTTGCTGTTTTGCGTAATTCCTTGTTGCTTTTTTTATCTCGCCGACCGCACCTGCAATGTCCTGCCGGTTTTCTATATATGGTATCAGCTGCCTGTAGCCCACTCCTTCGAAAACAGGCGCATCCGGACCATACCTGGTATACAGTTCGCGCACCTCGTCAACCAGGCCTTGAGAGATCATCTTATCCACCCTCTTATCGATCCTATTATAAAGTGTTTCTCTTTTCCATTCAATTGTCAGTAACTTGAAGTTATACGAGGGAGGCTTTGTCTCGAGTATGTACTCACTCATCCTTTTGCCGGAACTCCTGTATATACCCAGCGCCCTTATAATCCTCTTTCTCATATTAGGATGCAGTTCTGACGCCCTTTTAGGATCAACTCTGCAAAGTTCTTCATAAAGATCTTCCGATGACAGGGATTCAAGTTCTCTGATTATTTTACTGGATACTTCGGGCATATCAGCCAGTCCCTCTGTCAGTTTCATAACATACAGCGCGGTTCCGCCGGCTATAACCGGCAGCTTTTTCCGTGAATGAAGACTGTCTATGATGCTTGAGGCATCCCTGCAGAACGAACCGACATCATATCTGTCATCGGGGCTTATCATATCCATGAGGTGATAGTTCACATTATCCCTGTATTCTGACGGCGGCTTCGAAGTACCGATATCCGCTGTGCGGTAGACTTTCATGGAATCGGCTACGATCACTTCCCCGCCTGTATTTTTTGCGATGAGATAGGCAAGCCGGCTTTTGCCGCTTGCAGTCGGACCGGCAATCACCAGGACATCGTTCATAATATCTACCTGGAGAATTTTGAATCCAGTTCGGATTCCCTGATACGCATGATAACTGGCCTGCCGTGGGGACACCGGTGAGGCACATCGCATTTATTGAGAAGTGCGACCATCAGCCTCAATTCTTCTTCGTTCATCCTGTCTCCCGCCTTTACTGATGATCTGCATGCGATCATCTTTATTATGGAGTCATTCAGTTCTGACGGATCGGGCTGTTTCCCCGATTCCTCTATAAGGGATATTATGTTGTCAATCATATCCTTTATATCGGTAGACTCTTTTTCCCTTCCGGCTATAGTAGTAACGGCCGTAAGCCTGAACATAGAGGGGCCGAATTCCTCCATATGAATACCAAACTTCTGAAGCATATCCAAATTTTGAAGCAGCAGTTCGGCACGCGAAGGTTCCAGTTGGATGACTTCCGGTATAAGTACGCCCTGACTTTTGACTTCGTTTTTGTTGAACTGTTCTTTCAGTTTCTCGTAGTTTATACGCTCCCATGCCGTATGCTGGTCTATCATTACTATACCTTCGCTGTCTTCGCCGACTACATATTTGTTCTTGAACTGGAACCTGGGCAATATTTTTCCCACAGGCATATCCCGGATATCCTCTGAAGAGTTTTTGGGGCCGGTAAAAGAAAACCGGGCAACTTTAGAAAGGTCAATTTCTTCAAAATAGTCGGACTGCTTTCTGCCGTTCTGAAAACCGGCCGGCATGGGTTTTCCCCGATATCCCGCCATGCGCAGACGGGTTTCAGATTGTACTGGCTCCCTTTCATTGACAGTCATGTCGATCTTTGCCGGAGACGCACCGAGTTCACCCCTTACGACTTTCATCAGTATTTCATGCACACCGTGCTGGTTTACGAATTTAACTTCCTTTTTTGCCGGATGCACATTAACATCCACCAGGTCGGGTTTTATACCTACATTTAACATAGCCGCCGGGAACCGCCCTTTCGGTATGAACGGTTCATACGCCCGTGTCAGCGCATGGATCATTACCGGGGATGAAACAGGCCTGGAATTCACGAAGAAATATATCCTGTTCCTGTTAACGAAAGAGATGTCGGGTTTACTTATAAAACCTGTTACTTTGATAAACGGGTTTTCAAAATCTATTCCCATCGCATTACCTGACATCTCTTTGCCGAATACGGATGTGAACCTTTCCAGCGGATCCGATGCTGTCATATCCATTATTGTCTTCTTTCCTGACCGCAAAAGAAAAGCGATATCAGGCCGGGACAGAGCCAGCGACTCTACGACAGATATGATATTCCTTCTCTCAGTTGATTCGGATTTAAGGAACTTTTTCCTTACCGGGATAGAGAAGAAGATATCTTCCGCCCTGACAGTAGTACCGGATGCCCTTGCAGCGATCTCCAGGTTGATCTCTTTATCCGAGATCTTAAGCGCGTAAGCATCATCCGCACTGCTGTCTCTTGATACCACGCTGACTTTGCATACCGCCGCTATCGAAGGAAGCGCTTCCCCCCTGAACCCGAGTGTCTCAATAGTGTAAAGATCCTCAACCTTTTTGAGCTTTGATGTCGCATGTCTCTTAAAGGCCTGGCTTATCTCATCTTTTTCCATACCTGTCCCGTTGTCGGAAACCTCTATCATATTGATACCGCCGCCTTCAAAGGCTATTTCTATTTTTGTCGATCCTGCATCAATTGAATTCTCCACCAGTTCTTTGACTATCGAAGCCGGCCGCTCGATCACTTCACCCGCCGCGATCTTTTTCACGACTTCTTCAGGCAGCAGTCTAATCTTCATCATCGATCTCCTTTTTCCACTCTCCGATGAGACTGAACAGTTCCAGCGGCGTTACCCTGTCGAGATCCAGTTTACTGATCTTTTTTCTGTAGTTATCTCCAGAGACATATTCACCGAAAAGGTTCAATTGGTTCTCTTCTTCGGTCATATTAGCGGCCCTGGGGAGGCCCTTGTCATCGAGCTGTTCTTCTTCAAGTGTCCTGAAAACGTCCCATGCCCTGTCAATGACTTTGCGCGGTACTCCGGCAAGCTGGGCACAGTGTATCCCGTATGATTTATCGGCACTTCCTTCCTGAAGCTTGCGCAGGAAAACCACTTTTTTCCTGTCCTTCCATTCCCTAACGGCAAAATTATAATTCTTTACCTTTTCTATATATGCTGAAAGCTCTGTCAGTTCGAAATAATGCGTGGCAAAAAGTGTGCGGGCCTTGAGAGCCGCTATCTCTTCGATGACCGCCCATGCTATGCTGATACCGTCAAAGGTGGAAGTCCCCCGTCCGACTTCGTCCATGATCAGGAGACTCTCTGATGTAGCATTATTGAGTATAGTCGCCACCTCTGTCATCTCTACCATGAAAGTTGATTCTCCGCCGGCAAGGTTCTCGCTTGCCCCGATCCTTGTGAATATCCTGTCTGTCATGCCTATACGCGCTTCAGCCGCAGGTACATATGAACCCATCTGCGCCATTACGGTTATTATTGCCACCTGTTTAAGGTATGTCGATTTTCCCGACATGTTCGGACCGGTGATTATCATTATCTGATCTTTTTCCTTGTCCAATACCGTGTCATTCGGTATGAACTGGTTTACTCCCATATTCTTTTCTACCACCGGATGCCTGCCGTTTCTGATAACTATCTCATCCCATTCTCCGATATGCGGTTTGGTGTATGAGTATTTTCTTGCGGCGGTAGAAAAACTGTTTATAACATCTATGATAGAGATGAGTTCCGCATTGCGTTGTATCGAAGATGAACTGCATATCACCAGGTTCCGCAGGTCGCAGAAGATACTGTATTCGAGAGCCGCCCTTTTCTCTTCCGCCCCGAGTATGGAATCCTCCCTCTGTTTAAGTTCCTCGGTTATATATCTTTCCGAGTTAACGAGTGTCTGCTTGCGCTGGTAATCGACCGGCACTTTTGAAGAATGTGTCTTGGTAACTTCTATATAATAACCGTGTACCCTGTTATAACCGACTTTGAGGCTCGGTATGGAAAGTCTTTTGCGCTCCTGTTTTTCCAGGTCCGCCACCCATTTTTTATCACCGCTGGTTATATCCATGAATTTATCAAGTTCCTCCGAATATCCTCTTTTGATTATCTTTCCTTCTTTTACCGCAAGCGGCGGTGAGTCCACGATTGCGGTTTCCAGTTCCCCTACCAGTTCCTCCAGCGGTTCCAGCTTTCCGGCTATCCCGGCGATCATATCGGATTTCAATCCTTTGATAAGATTCTTAAGCTGCGGTATGACCTTCAGCGATTCCCTCAATGCCAGAAGATCCCTCGCGTTACAACTGCCGAATGCTGTCTTTGACAGTATTCTCTCCATATCACTGACAAGCTTGAGGAGATCGGATACATCCTTTGATATCTCAGGGTTATTAACCAGCTCTTCGACACCGTTATGTCTTTTAACTATTCCGTCTTTGTCCTTAAGCGGCCTCAGTATCCAGTTCGTAAGCCTTCTTTTACCCATTGCCGTATCAGTGAAATCAAGGACATCAAAAAGCGTGTTCTTTTTCCTGCCGTCCTGGAGGTTCCTTATGAGTTCCAGGTTTTCTTGTGTATTTCTGTCCAGTATCATATTGGAATCAATAGTATAGAGCTTAAAATTCTTGAGCCTGATCTTCTGGCCTTTCTGGGTTTCCGAAAGGTATTCTATCAATCCGCCGCATGCTGACGTGACCGCAGGGCTCCTGTCGAGTTCCCATCCTTTCAGTGTATTAACCTCAAAATAATCTTTTACCGTATCCTCTGCGCGCTGCGCCGTGAAATACCATCCGTCTTTTCTGGAAACGGCAACTGCCGGGAACCTGGTTTTCAGAAAATCTTCAAACTCAGCGTGGTCATCAGGGATCACAGCTTCTTTTACGGGCAGCCTGGAAAACTCGCTTTCTATCCGCTGAAAATCCTCCGCAAGGCAGCCCATGAAATCGCCCGTTGATATATCGGCCATCGCTATCCCGTAACCGTCTTTCCCTTTTGCCAGCGCCACAAGAAAATTATTAGAATCTTCAGTAAGAAGATCATCCTCTATTATCGTCCCCGGCGTAATTACCCTGACAACTTCACGCTTTACTATACCCTTAGCTTTTGACGGATCTTCGACCTGCTCGCATATTGCTACGCTTTTGGATTTGTTCAGAAGTTTTTTAATGTATTTAGTAGCGGAATGGTACGGTACTCCGCAAAGCGGCATATCCTGCCTTTTGGTAAGTGTCACTTCCATTAATTTGGAAGCTTCTATTGCATCATCGCCGAAAAGCTCGTAAAAATCACCAAGCCGGAAAAAGAGAAGAGTATCCGGGTACTGCGATTTGATATTCTGGTACTGTTTGACTAGAGGAGTTTCTTTTGCCACACCTAACGATCATCCCCTGCTTTTGGTTCTCCTTTTTCCAGGTCTACTCCCGCATCCTGGAGCTTCTCTTCGAGCTGTCCGATCCTCAGATGGAGTTTTTCCTGTTTTGCTTTGAGACTGCCGTTTTCCTTGTTAAGTACAGCTATCTCTTTTTTAAGCCTGGCCTGCATTATAAATCCCAGTATAGCCGTTATAACTACGCCTATCAGCACCGAACCGAGTACAACGATGACCATTGATATACCGGTAAGTATCTCCTTGCCGAAGAAAAGCAGAGAGACACTCTGCTGGTTTGAAACAGCGAAGACCGCCACAAGAAATGCAAAGAGGATCATTATGAGAAACTTGAACTGATTCATTTTTTATTCGCTCCTTTTTTAGGAAATTCTTTTCTTATTCTTCTCGCGCAGAACGCATGGAAACTGCATTTAGGAAAACAGGCATCCTCTCCCTTCATAAGATACCTCAGTTCGCATATATCAAAATCTTCAGCCATTTTATCTATTATGTTTTTCATCTGCTCCACCTGGCGGTCGAACTTGATACCCACAATAAATGTTTCCGTGAATTTCTTGTTCTGTCTTACTACTTTTCCGCTTACTCTCTCATTGATACCCATAAAATCAAGCGTGAGCTGTATATCCGAACCTACCGGTATCCTTTTAAAAGTGATCATAGCCAGCCCGCCTGCTGAGATATTGACCAGTATGCCCGGTACACTGTCATCCATCCCGTCAGCCATCATGATAATCCTTATAGGCTGCGCAACTGAAAGAGTAAGCGGCAGCCTCTTATGTCCTCTTCTGTCTACATTCATATGTTACCTCTCTTGGTTTTATGGGAACAAAATTTATTATAATAATTACCTTATATATCCGATACTGTTACTTTATAGATTTTTTCCGGCATATTTTCAAGTTTACCGACTGAAGATACCATGATTCAGGTCCTGTCACCCTTAAGCGAATGCGCAAGCGCATCAGTTATCCTGACTCTGACAGTTTCGTCCGGTTCTGCCGCGGCGCCTTCCCAGTATACGATCTTGTAATTGCCCGTTCTGCCGTTTGCCGGCCCTTCGGGAAAGATTTCTACAATTTCACCTATATGGAGAGAATTCCTTTTTAAGGCAGTTTCTGTACACAGTTCATTCAGGTGCTGAAGCCGTTCTTTTTTTTCTTCGAGCGCCACATCGTCATCGAAATCCGCTGCTTCTGTTCCCGGCCGCGGAGAATATTTAAATGTGAATGACTGATCAAATTCCACTTGTTTTACTACATCGAGAGTCATTTTAAAATCGTCCTCAGTTTCACCCGGAAACCCGACGATAAAATCGCTCGATATTGCCGCCCCAGGGATCTTTTCCCTGATATACATCACATTTTCCAGGAAATCTTTTATGCTGTATTTGCGGTTCATACGCTGAAGCACTTTGTCCGATCCCGACTGTACGGGAATATGGAAATAATCAGAGAGTACCGGCTCTTCCGCAACTGTATCAACAAGTCCCCTGTCCAGTTTCCCCGGGTACGAAGTAACGAACCTTACCCTTTGAATACCGTTTATACCGGCTGTCCCTTTAAGTATTTTTTTAAAATCCGGATGAGAGTTGACTGACTGGCCGAGAAGCATAATTTCGCGCACACCCGCATCGGAAAGCGCACTGCATTCTCTGATTATATCATCCACCGGCCGGTACTGTTCTTTACCCCTGACATACGGTACGATACAGTAAGTGCAGTAATTACAGCATCCCTTCATTATCGGGACATACCCGCTGTAATGCCTTGTCTTATCTACAATATCAGGCAATACATCATAAAACACTTTTACTTTGTCTTCCGTGTCCGGAAATGAACCGGAGAGTTTTTTTGTTAACATTTCAGGGATATCGAACATAGTCGAGGGCCCGACTACAAGGTCTACATGAGACTGGCTGTCAATTATCGATTTCTGCATGCGCTGCGCCATGCATCCTACTATGCATATAGAAATATCAGGCTTTTTGTCCTTAATGAATTTCAGTCTGCCTATATGGCTCATTGCCTTCTGTTCCGCGTGTTCCCTCACTGAACACGTGTTGAAGATTATCACATCGGCATCCCAGATGACATCAGCCGTCTCATAACCTTTTGAGACGAATATCTCCTCGAGCCGCCGGGAATCAGCTTTGTTCATCTGGCAGCCGAAAGTTTTAATGTAGACTTTAAGCTTGGAATTGCCTTCTGTCGACGACATTTAACCTCCTTTTGAAGTGATTTATTTAGAAATTTTGCGCGCGGTGCGCTATCGCGCACAGAATCTGGAAATAATGAATTGAAGGGGGCAAAAAAATCATAAGAAAAAATATCTTTCCTGGCGATTCTGATGTTTTTAGCGTATTGCTTTCAGCAATCCGCAGCGGCAACAATTAATTGCCGCTAAAAAGCAGGCATTATTACATCCCACCACCCTCCATAAAATTGACAAACATGGATATAATAAGTATAGTAAGAGTAAATAGGTTATAATAGATAGGAGATAAACATGGAAGATTTAATGGATGTGAATGAATTAGCAACATACTTGAAAGTAAATCCACAAACAATATATAACTGGGTTTCTAGTAAAAAGTTACCACATGTAAAAATTGGAGATCTGTTAAGGTTTAATAAAATGGATATTGATGACTGGCTAAAGAATAAATCATTTTTTCCTGATTGTATTAGATATAAAGATTTTGAAATTGTTGCAGTACCTTATCAATTAGCAGATTCAAAAGAATGGACTCTAAATATTAGGATAAGAAAATTTTATGACAATAAATTGATATCAAGGAATTTTAGTGGGTCAAATACTTTTAAATCGAAAGATGAAGCTAAAAAGCATTGCTATAATTTTGGCAAGCAAGTAATTGATGGAGAAGTAAAAAATTGTACTGTTGAAGATATGTAGTTCGGAAGAAACAATGAAAATAATTATTCGATTAGTCATTTTATTTGGGGTTTTTATGATATTTTACAATGGTGCGCCCTTAGCTGGTGGAATAACAATATTTTTATATCTATTTTTTGAATTATTGTTACACCTACATAATATAGAACTTACGAAAAAGACTGAAGAACAAAAAAAGAAATTCACGGGTATGAAGAAAAAAGAGGAAAATATTAATAGGGTTTTTGATGCATATATAGGCGAAAATGGTGTATCTAAAGGATATATGGGATTAGATGGATTAATCAGAGCAGGAG
>JBDRKX010000097.1:0-13747 GCA_043813605.1 Elusimicrobiota bacterium
AAAAATTCTCTAGAACACATTATTGGGAAAATTGAAAAGATGAAAAAATTATGATTTTTATGAGTTCGCAAAATATTTATTGGAAGGCTTCGACGAGAAGGCGCTAAAAAATGAGCTTTTTACGCTTTTTTGAGGTATTATGTTATAATCATTTATAATTTATATAAGCAAATGTTTAGTCAAAAAAGAATATTATCCGTTTTTACTGCCGTTCTATTAGCAGTATTAATGACAGGGGCATCTGATAATGATAAATCCAGCCTTCCGCTTGAAATAGTAAAGAAATATCTCCATAAGAAATACCTGCTGACACTGGAATATGCCGATGTTAAGTATAGTTTTCCTAACACGGTAACAGCAGGATCCATATCGATCAAGGATCCAAATGGCCGGCTACTTATCAGGATAGACAGCATGGTCTCGGATATCCAGCTAAAGGGTATATTCATTAAAGAGATGCTCATAAGCAAATTGTCGGTCAAAGAAGCTTATATACTTATCGACGAAGATGACTCGGGGAAAAGACAGGTCGCTTTATTATCGAGTATGAAGAAAGATGTAGCCGCTGTCCCGAACAAAAAGGATAAAGACAATGAAACTCTCTCATTTTCACTACGGAGACTCACTGCTGATAAAATAAGAATCGAATCCGGAAAAACAGACGGAAGTTCCATTTATATTATCCGCAAAGCGAAGATCGATATAGCCGGTGAAAAAAAACCCTTATTTATCAATATGATCGCAGCAGCGCTGGAATCTTCACGCGGTATGGCAAATGAGATAACTGATATCACTGCATCCGCAAAACTTGAAAAAGAACTCCTCACAATAAACACCGCTTCGGTTAAACTGGGCAGGGATACCCTGGTAAAATGTAACCTGACATATCCTTTGGGAAATGCGGGGATCATGGCCGCGTCTTTTAATATTGATCTCGCCGGAAAAAACATGAACGGGAATCTGAAGTATGATCAGAAGAGCAAGTCGATACAGAGTTCAGCGATAGAAGTCAAAAGCGTAAACCTCTCCGAACTCCTGAAGCTGACCGGCAGAACATCACCGCTCCCGGCAGGTATCATAGACGGGCGGATAGAATTTAGAGGTAATCTTCAGTTCCCCGGGTCATGGCGGTCCTCGGGAGCCGTAACCATAAAGAGCGCAAGATACAGGGAACTGACTCTCCCTGATCTCTATCTGTCTTCTAAAATTGATAATGGCAACCTCGATTTTCGTATCAATCAATCGGAAACGAATATCTCTCTTAAAGGGAAATTGACAGATCAAAAGAACATCCTTCTTGATTTCAATATATCGGCACCGGATACCGGTAAGACCCTGAAACTATTCACTGCGATCCCCGTTGAAGGGAGTATAACCGGTTCAGGTTATATAAAAGGCAGTTTCGAGGATCCCGATATATTCTGTGATTTGACCAACTCCAGGTTATCCTATGCGTCTATTCCGTTCAATGTCAGCCGCTGCAGCATAAGATACTATAAACACGGGATATTCATAGACTCGATGAAAGTGGAAGGGGCATTGGATATGTCAGCGGTCAGTTCTGATATTATCCGCAATAACAATCTCGGCGGCAGATTGTCCTACACAGTGGATGTTTCGGGCCCGTCAGAGGCTCCCGAAGGCAATATCGATATAGTTATTAATGCCGCTTCCTATAAAAGCTTCTCGTTTGAAACGATACAACTGAATGCGGATATCCGAAAAGACCGGATAAGCATAAGGAAAGCAGGGATCATCCACGATAATTTCAATGCCGATATTACAGGCGATATCTTTTACAGGGAGCGGAAGGCATCCGTGAGCATCACCGCTTTCAGTTTTGATGACAAAAAGAAGAACGATGTAAGATTGTTAAAGGCGGATATGGATTTCGATCTGAATGAACAGGCGAAAAAACTGGTATTGAATAATGTCCTGATCGATCTGAAGGGTCTGAATAACCTGCCGGGAAGTATTTACGGGCTCGCAGGTAAACTCAGTCTTGACGGCACGTTTTCACTTGAAAATAAAATACCCGGTTTCGGTCTTTCATTTACATTGCTTAATTTCAGAAGAGACGATACGGATATCGATAATATCAGCGGCACTGCCGGTTATAAGGCAGGTAAACTCCTGGTAGAGGATCTGAATATCAGCAATAAGAAGGACAGCCTCGACATATACGCTGAGATCCCGATGGATATCCGGATAGGCAGCACAACAGTGATATCCCGGCAGGCGCCCCTCAAATTATCCGTAAAAGGAGCTGCCGATCTCCGTTATATCCCGCTGTTCCTCCAGCCAGCTGCCGTGATGTCGGGTAAAACCGATATCGACATAAGGTTTGAAGGCAGCCTCGAAGATCCAGGCGTGTACGGGAAGATCAGCCTGGCAGACGGTTTCTTCAGGATAAAAGGCAGCAGCTTTCAGCCAATTGAGTCCGCTGCGGCCGCTGTCTCCTTCTATGAAAAGAAGATTGATATTACACGTTTTGATTTTAGGTCCGCCGATAACGATCTAAAGATCAGTGGCACGATGGGACTCAAAGGATTGAAGGCCGTTTCTGATTTCAATATCACCGGCAGTATTAACGGCGCAGATATGATAAAGGCAAGAGGATCCGTATCCGCAGATAATGTTGATATATCCGTTTCGAGCGGTAAATTCAGTCTGTCCATTATCCAGCCGTTTTTAAGTTCAATAAAAAACCTTACAGGAACTTCGAAGCTCGCGTTCACAGTCTCCGGCGATATGGATCATCCCGAATTTGCAGGTTACATAAAAGCAAAGGATTTCGGATATTCCACACCCGACAAAGCGGTAAATTTCAGCGGCGGGATAATCGATATTAAATTTGAGAATGAGAAGATCCGGCTCGAAAGGATCGAGGCGGGCCTTAATGAAGGAATGATCAGCATATCGGGAACAACCGGGATCAGGAAGAGAGCGCTCACCGGTACCGATATAAAGGCAGTGATGACCCTGAACAGGTTTGATATACCCGATACTATCAGGAGCAGAATCAAGAGCGTCAACCTATGGATAAAACAAAACGACGACAGGTTCAGCATAGCCGGTGATATTGATATCGATAATGCGGAATATTTTAGAAATATCGATATCAGGACCATACTGCTGAAAGCGAAGCCGGCACTTATAAAGGATAAATCACCTTCGTTATTCTCGAAACTGGACCTGAATATAAATATCCTTAAAACCGAGAACATATTGCTCAGGAATAACCTTGGAAAACTCAAAATAGGAACGGAATGCGCGATCACGGGACCGGCCGGCAATCCTGTCGTTATGGGAAAGATTTATATAACAAGCGGTTACGTACTTTACCTCGACAGGACATTTGATATCCAGAAGGGTATGTTGGATTTCAACGACCCGCTGAAAACCAATCCCTTTATCGATATAATTGCAGTATCATCGATCAGGAGCTACAGGCAGAAGACGGATCAGCCATATAAGATAACGCTTGCCGTCAAGGGGTACAGGTCCGAACTATCGGTCTCCCTTACGTCCGAACCACCCCTGAGTGAACCTGATATCGTCTCACTCATAACGATCGGCGCCACCAGTTCCGAGCTGACAAGTCTCACTCAGGCGCAAGGTTCGTCTATCGAGATACTTGCTGACAGGCTGGGCGCCATATCCTCCAGGAGTATATCCGGTTATATATCGGCCAATGTAGGCAACATGCTGAACCTTGACCAGATATACATAGACGGCAACATTCTCAAGATAGGTTCTCCGAGCGGCGCTACCCTGAGAGCCACTAAAAGGGTAACGAAAAATACCGCTCTGACCTATATCAACAGCCTGGAAGGAAGCGCCGGCTCGCTCGAGGCAAAGAGGAGTACTGATAAAACGGAAATCGCATATGAAACCGGGATAGGCCACACGAACGAGCAGAAGTTCAAGCTCGGCTATAAATTATCAAAGTTTTTCATGTTCCAGAGCCATGCGGACATCACGGGTAATTCCGGAATATCCCTTAAATACAGCCTATGGAAAAAATAACAAAAATATCCGTCATCGCGCTGATAACGCTTATCATCTGCCTTGATCCTGCAATGGCTGCCGGTAAAAACGGGGAAAAGATCATAAGAACAGCATTCAGGGGAAACAAGAAGTTTTCAGACTCGAGCATATCCAGGCTGGTAATTACCAGAAAATCCGGTCTTATAAAGAAAAGATTTTTCTATGAAAATAACACTGAAGAGGATCTGAAAAGGATACGCAGTTTCTATCTGAAGAACGGCTATCTCGACATAAAAGCATCATATGACCTGGATATATCAAAACGGAAAGGAAAGGAACTGGCAAGTATCACGTTCTTGATAAATGAGGGTGAGATATATAACACTGGCGACCTTAAAGTCACTGGTAATGAATATTACACTGAACAGGAATTGAAAGACAATTACAGGATAGAAAAAGGCAAGCCGTTCAGCAAACAGAAACTGGACAATTCCGTAGCGTCACTGCTGGCGTTCTATGCAAATAACGGTTTTATTGACACCGATATACAGACGGACCTTAAAGTAGATTCTGAAGCCAGGAAAGTGGATATATCCGTGATGATCACGGAAAACGCCCGGTACAGGATAGGAGCCACAGTCATATCAGGTATCTCGAAAACAAGGCCCTATATAGTAGAAAGGGAACTGCTCTACAGCAAAGGGGATATAATAAACGCTTCCAAACTCCTTGATACCAGGAAGAACCTGTTTCTTACAGGGCTTTTCAATAATATCCAGGTCAGGCCCGTGACGCCGTCTACCGGTCATGATGATACTAAAGACATTCAGGTAGATCTAAATGAAAATATGTCCGTAGAATTCGGATTATCGGTAGGCTACGATACTATAGAAAAATTCTGGCAGCAGGCGGAGCTCTACAACTATAATTTCAGGGGTAAAGCCCAGAAATACGGAATAATGGTAAGGAGGAGCGAGTTAAGAGACCATGCTGAATTATCATTCTCTGAGCCCAGGATGTGGGGCAGCATGTGGCGCGGTGACCTTAATCTCTTCACACGGGCAGGGTATGAACCCGGATACACGCTCTATAATAACGGCGGCAAATTGTCTGCGGGCCGTGATTTCAGGAAAATGCTCAAACTGGTCCTCTCATATAAGATCGAGAGCAGCAGGTATACGGATCTCAAGATCTATTATGAACCTTCACAGCAGATTCAATGGCGGCATGAATTCGCGGTTACAACGACTTACGACACCAGAGACGATATATTCAACACATCTGACGGCATTCTTCTGGAGCAGTCAAATGAATACAGCATCACGGATAAGGATCTGCTGCGGATGATTTTCCGCGGCAGGCGGTTCATTCATCTTTCAGAAAAGCTGATATTTGCCACAGCCGCGGAATTTTCGATCATAATCTCGAAAGCCGACATAGACGCCATCAATCCCGCTCAGAGGTTCTACACGGGAGGCCCCAATTCTATCAGGGGTTTCGGTTATAATAAAGTAGGACCGCTGAATGAATCCGGAGCGCCTTTAGGCGGTAAAGTCAAGTTCGTCTGGAACATAGCGGAATTAAGAATGCGCCTGACCAAGATCGCCGCCGTTAATTTCTTTGCGGACGCGGGTAATATATGGAGAAGCATAGACAGGACAGACCTGTCCGCATTGAGGTTCTCGCCCGGGCTGGGAACGATGGCTGTCACCCCGATAGGCGTCTTGCGTATTGAATACGCTTTTAATGTAGCCCCTGAACCTGGCGAAGATAAAGGGTTGTTATTTTTCGGCGCAGGTCTTGCGTTTTGAAGTAGTTTTAGGAATATTGTAATATTTAAATATTATTTGCTCAAAATAATAGTAAAGAAAAAATAGATATCACTTATCTGGCACATTCTTTAATTAAAACAGAAGTCATTAAATTCAATTGCTTGTTAAGTTCATATAGATTCTTTTATGTTATCCAGCTCTCCGAAACATGTTAATTTATCGCCAAGCTTGATTACAGTATCAGCTGAGGGATTGTAGATATTTTCATTTTTATTTTCTACAGCCAGAACAAGGATGTCTTTTTTCCTTAATCCTGAATCCATAACTGTCTTATCAATCACCGGGCTGTCTTTTGTAACTTTTACCTGTGTAATACCATGTTTTTTCCCGATTACTGCTATATCCGAATAAGTGAATTGTTTAATTATCTTTTTTTTCTCCATGCTTTTTTTAAAAAAGGCAGTTAACCTATCTGTAACTTTTTTTGCAGTAAATATTCTGAATATTGCATATGAAGCTATTAAGATAACAAGCAGATTGACTACAGGCAGAACAGAGGCAGGCATAAAAGACCTCAGAAAAGGCAAATCGATTATTGATAATGTCATTGTAGGTCTTAGTGAATTTGCAAATGTTGCAATTAATGTCACCAGCCCTACATTACCGGATATCATAAGAATAGATGCGATTTTTCTTCTCTGCGGATGCGTTACAATAAGTTCTGCTTCTTTTGTTGTAAATCCAGTTCCTGAGAAGCATGATAATGCCTGGAATTTTGAGATAGACCATTCAAGACCCGTAAGATGAAACGATACGGCTCCGATGCGGACTACTATAAAAGAGATAGCTAATGTTACAATAAATAATAAAATATTCATATTTCGCTCCTTCCTAGGTTTAAATAATATTGTAAATTATATATAATTATCTACAAATATAAAGGAGGCATAAATTTTTATGGAGTATTTAAGACAAAATCCAAATGTAGCTAATATTGTAATATCGTCTATTTTAGTATTTACAGTTTATTTGCTTGCCAGAATAGCAAAATATAAAGCAAGAAAGACCCAGGAAAAATTGAATCTTGATAAAAGTCGTTATCTCTTGATAAAAAGGCTGATATCCATGTTTTCTTTTTTATTTATTTTCGCCGTCCTGATATTTGTCTGGGGAATAAATCTCAAACAAGTATGGTTGACTTTAAGCGGAGTTGCTGCAATGGTAGCTATTGCTTTTTTTGCGATCTGGAGTCTTTTAGGAAATATTCTGGCAGGTGTTCTTTTATATTTCACTGCTCCTTTCAGGATAAATGACAATATCGAGGTCAGCCCTGATGGAATAACAGGAAAAGTGATCGCCATTAATACGTTTTATACAGTATTGATGGATGAGGATGAAGCTTTTATATGTATTCCAAATACGCTGTTTTTTCAGAAGTATATAAAAAATTATAAGGATAAAGGCAGAAAAAGTTGATAACCCTGATCGTATGAACCGGGGGATAAACGGGGTGGGGATAATATAAATGAAGATCCTGAATTAGAAAGGATAATCGGTATATTTTCCTTAGAAGACGTTAATTAGTGAAAAAAAAGATATAAAGAGATGAGGTAATAATCTATGATTAAAAAAATAAAAAATATTTCTGATCAGGCGGGCCTTCCGCCGGGCACACTTGTGCATATAGGAGAAGCTGTTGAAAGGAATGTAAAAATCAGCATGATTGATTATACTGAAACGACTTTCCAGGAAAAGACAGTAGCCGAAATAGAAGATTGTTTTGATACTGTTGATGGCAATTCAGTTACATGGATAAATATTGATGGAATTCATAATATTGATATTATTCAGAAGATTGGCGATCATTTTAATTTGCATTCGTTTTTGCTTGAAGATATTTTAAATACTCAGCAGCGGCCCATGATGGAAGATTATGACAAATATCTTTTTATGATATTAAAGATGATTTCTGTGGGCAGTATTGATAAAAATATTGATATTGAACAGGTAAGTATACTTATAGGTAAAAAAGTCGTTATTTCCTTTCAGGAAAAGGAAGGAGATGTGTTCAGCCCGATAAGGGAACGGATAAGGAATGCCAAGGGCCGCATAAGAAAAATGGGGGCTGATTATCTGGCCTATGCCCTTATTGACGCTATAGTAGATAATTACTTTATTATTCCCGAACAGTTTGGAGAAAAAATCGAAAAAGTTGAAGAAGAGTTATTGAACAATCCCACGACAGAAATACTGCAGGTATTGCATAAAATGAAAAGGGATATGATCTTTTTAAGAAAAGCTGTCTGGCCGCTTCGTGAAGTTATAAATAACCTGGAAAGGTCTGAATCAGACATTATTAAAAAGTCAACGGGCATTTATTTAAGAGATGTTTATGATCATACTATTCAAGTTGCGGATTCAATTGAGACTTTTAGAGACATACTTTCAGGAATGGTCGACCTGTACATGTCGAGCATAAGTAATAAGATGAATGAAGTTATGAAGGTCTTAACAATAATTGCAACGATTTTTATTCCATTAACATTTATAGCCGGTATATATGGGATGAATTTTGAGTATATGCCGGAATTAGCCTGGCGAGGAGGCTATTTTATGGTTTGGGGTGTAATCGTTTTGGTCACAATAGGCATGTTAATATATTTTAAAAAGAAAAAATGGCTGTAAAGGAGCGAAGTTGATACAGGCCGTCTTTTCTCCGTCCGCAATCTTATTTCCTAAAGGTTTCAATGGACAAAAAAGTCTGCATTAAAACACTTGGTTGACCCACTGACTCCGTCCAGGCTGTTTCGTTGTTTGGACTTCAATTTTCAGTCTTTCCGCAGCGCCTTATGCATGCCTGCAGTACCTGCAAGCTAAAATATCCGGTATATCAACTCTGTCAACTCTGTCAACTCTTGACATGTAAGTTAAAATAAGTTAATATGAAGCCATATGAGAGATTAGAGGTTATATAAGAATGGCTAAAGTTTTGGCAAATAATGATATTCTCACTACACAGGAACTGTCTAAGTATCTTAAATTAAACGAAAAGACCGTCCTGAAACTGGCGCAGACAGGAAAGATCCCAGGATTTAAGATTGGAAATCAATGGAGATTCTATCTTTCAACTGTGGATGAATATTTGCAGGATAACATAATCAAAACATCTGCATATAATATAGGCGAAATGATAACCACTACTGATATAATGCCCTTATCAAGATTGACTGATAATTCTCTTATAAACCTGAATTTGAAATCTATAGGTCATGAAGATGTCCTGATGGAACTTTCTAATATAGCATTCGAGGCAGGGATTGCAGATACTGCTCACCATCTTGAAATGAAATTGCTGGAACGAGAAAAAATGTTAAGCACTGCTATCGGCAAAGGTATAGCCATGCCACATCCGCGTAATCCGAATGAGGAATTATTCCGCCGGCCGTGTGTAGTAATAGCGCGCTCTATACAAGGAGTTTATTTTAAGGCTCCTGATGGCAATAAAGTTCATATGTTTTTTATGCCGTGCGCAACAAATGTTATGATGCATCTGAAGCTCCTATCAAAGATTGCAAAATTACTTACAGCAAAATATATTTTACAGCGATTTATGAAAGTTAAATCGAAACAGGAATTAATAAAACTGCTGCTTGAAAACGAGAGAATAAACTCTGAAGTAAAATGAAAAATAAAATATTTATAATATTATTCAATGTTTTTTTACTTTGCATGTTATTAAATAATGTAATTATTCCTGTGGAGAAGAATGATAAGAATTACAGCAGAGAAGCAGAACAGAGTGAAAAAGAATTAAGAGAATTAAATAAAAAAGGTGAGAGATATTCATATAAAAATCACGAACTTGATTCCCGGCATGAATATACAGCAAACAAAACCGTAATCGAGCATATCTTTATTATATCGCATACAATTATTTATCAGGATACATCATTTTCAAGATATTGTTTGTGGAAAGAGCTGCCAAAAAGAGCACCGCCAGTCGAAATATAATCCGCAAAATAATATCTAAATATTATTCATCAACTAATTTCTAATATAGAAAATAATATTCCGGGGAGATTAAATGAATTTATATAAAATAAAAAAACTTGATAAGCAAATATATACTGTTGAAGTATCATCATGGGTACTGAGAATGCAGCTTAATAACATGAAAGAATTCACTCAGATAGGTGATGAGAATGTTTATAGCTTCAGAATATCCATGCAGGAAGATAATATTCCAAATGGAGGAGAAAAAAAGTTTCAGGAAATATTAAAAGAGAAAGGGATAAATTTGGAATTATATCCCTTATATTAAAGGTAAAAGGACCCGGGGACAGGAAAAGAAGATGTTTATTAATATCTGGCCATATTTTGTCGGCGGCATGATGATTATCACAAGACGGCATAGGAACTTAAACAAGGAATGAAAACAAAAAGAAAAAAAATAAAGAGGAAAATATTGTGTTATTCATAGTAATGCATACCAATGATGAATATCTTAGCAAGATTCATCAATTAATAAAGGAGCAGGATGTCATTGAATCTGCCATCGTAGAAAGAGAGGGATTAGGGGCGTCTATCGCAGGCGGAAATGATTTTAATATCTTTAACGCAGGACATATGCTTCCAAAGTATAATAAAGCAGTGATCGCTGTGATTGAAGATATAAACAAGGCAAAACAAATCCTAAAGGTTATCAATACCAGCATAGATCTAAAAATGCTTAATATGGAAAATAAAGGTTTTATATGTTCTTTACCGTATAAAGAGATAGTGGGATTGGGAAAAAAGTTGAAAAAAGGAGAAATCATGAAAATATCAGATTATCTTAAAGAAGATATGGTTATAATGGATCTTAAGGCAGAACAAAAAAACGATGCTATCGGTGAACTGGGAGAAATTATCCGTAAGTCTAAATCATTAACTGATTATGATAGTTTCATGAGAGATGTATTTGACCGCGAGGATATGTATACCACTGGGATAGGAAATGAAGTCGCTCTTCCGCATGCCAGGACCGACGCTGTCAATGATTTTATTATAGCTTTTGGAAGATCAAAAAAGGGAATAGAATTCAAATCTATTGACCAGAAACCGGTTAAAATAGTTTTCTTAATGGGTACTCCTCAGAATTCAGGTATCACGAATTATCTGCATGTTCTTGCGCATTTGAACAGGTTGCTGCAGAAAAATGATTTCAGGCAAGAGTTAATAAACTCCGCCAGTCCTGCAGAAATAATCGAGATATTTAAAAAAGCAGAGAAGTGAATCTCATATGGATGCATTACTTCTGATAAGTATAGCGATATTTCTCGGTTTTACCGGAGGGAA
Organism: Elusimicrobiota bacterium; assembly: GCA_043813605.1. Taxonomy (GTDB): domain Bacteria; phylum CG03; class SLGR01; order SLGR01; family JBDRKX01; genus JBDRKX01. The sequence goes on from JBDRKX010000097.1 coordinate 11,100, forward strand.
GATAAGCAATAAGTTTAAGTTTCCTGCTGTTGTAGGGTACATAATTACAGGTATGCTGCTGGGGCCGTCATTGTTTAACATATTTAGCACAAGTACAGTAGGCAGGCTGGGCCTGATCAGTGATTTTGCTCTTGGGATTGTAGCATTCAGTATAGGCAATGAACTGCGGGTAGGGGTGCTTAAAAGATTGGGGTACGGTATAATTACAATAATCCTTGCCGAGTCTCTGGGCGCTTTTCTGCTGGTAGGTATAGGTGTATATCTGGTTACCCATGAACTTTATATAGCACTGATCTTTGCCGCTTTAGCTCCAGCCAGCGCTCCTGCCGGGACCTGGATAGTGCTCAGAGAATACAGGGCTAAGGGACCATTGACAAATACTATACTGGCTGTTGTAGGACTTGATGATGCATTAGCTATTGTGATCTACGGTATAGCGGCGGGAATAGCAAAGGTATTGATTGAACATAAGGAAACGCTGTCTTTTAGCAATATATTAGCCGGGCCTTTAAAAGATATTTTCGGGTCAATATTATTAGGTGTGATTTCCGGATTAGCGATTTTATATATTCTAAGAAAACTGAACAGCAAAGAAGAATTATTTACAATAACCCTAGCCGGGATTCTAGCCTGCACCGGATTAGCGAATATGCTCCATTTTTCAATAATTTTGACTAATATGGTTTTTGCTGTAACTATGACAAATATATTTCTGTTTACATCAAGAAAAGCTATTGAATCGATAGAAAAAATTACACCGCCTATTTATATAGCATTTTTTGTTCTTGCGGGTGCGCATCTTCAAATAGGTATGCTTCCTCAGATGGGATTGTTAGGACTGGTATATATAATAGGCAGAACACTAGGGCTCATGGGCGGAGCTTATACAGGTGCTACGTTAGCAAAAGCGGATGAGAATGTACGCAAGTATCTTGGCTTGGCTATTTTGTCGCAAGCAGGAGTGGCAGTAGGTTTAGCGATATTAGTCGGCAGAGAATTCAGCGGGCTGGGAGAAGCCGGCAAAAATTTGTCGTTGCTTGCTATAAATACAATAGCGGCGACAACTATTGTTTTTGAAATAATAGGGCCGCTTACAACAAAGATTGCTGTTATTAGATCAGGTGAGGCCGGAAAGCAAAACAGGAGGTAATATATGAAGTTGTTAGTGATGATATTAAATAAAGTCGAATTAATGAATGATTTATTATCTGTGATTGTTGAAGCAGGAATAACAAAAGCGACAATACTCGACAGCGAAGGGCTTGGACAACATCTTGCATATGAAGTTCCTATATTCGCAGGATTACGAAAACTGGTAGGGGAGAGTAAATCATATAATAAAACAATTTTAGCATTAGTAGATGATGATACAGTTTTAATGGACTTAAAGAAACTTTTGAAACAGACAGATATGGACTTTTCAAAAGATGGTATGGGAATTATTTTTTCTGTATCTGTAGATAGTGCAATTGATTTGGATAAATAATCAAGTGATTTAGAAATAGAAGAGGTACTTATGGAATATGGAAAAATGGTCGTTTGTCCGTCATGTAATAAAGAGTTTCTATTAGATGAAATATATGATGCAGGAGATATGATTATTTGTATAAATTGTAACGAAAAGCTTAAAATTATCAGTCTTGCCCCGGTAACATTAGAAAGCAGTAAACCTTCGAAAAGTTCTCAAAGAAGTAACGAGTAGGTCTACAGGACTTTTTCTACCTCAGCAACCGCAGTAGTCCTGTTTCAACCACCGGAGCGTTTTTTACGACGGATTTTGAGCGATTGAGGGTTGGTGGAGGCAGAGCCAATTCGCATTATGTACGGGAAAAAGAATAAAGTTGCAAAAAAAAAAAAAAAAATTGTAAAATATATTTTAGTTCTCTTAAGGTGAACAGTAGATCGAAATAATCAGAAGGAGGATCTTATGCCAGTAAAAAGCGGAAAGACAACAGTAGAAAGTAAAAGTTCAGCAGGCAGGGCAAAAACTGCCTCAGGTCAAACAGTCAAAAAGGACCCGGTGACAAAAAAAGGAAAAAAGGCTAAAGTTTATAATGAAGACGCGATAAAACTCAAAGCCTATTATAAGTTTCTTGAAAGAGGGCGAGTCAATGGCAAACATGAACAAGATTGGTACGATGCGGAAAAAGAAGACAAAGACATGTCTTGATTATAACCGTTAATAAATAAGAATTCTTTTTATTAAAGATAAAAGATTCCGGGCTTCCATAACCATAGTCCGGTATGATGTCTGCCTTCCTTGGCAGATACCCTAAAGGGCACTTCGCAGCTCGGTGAAGTTTATACTGAGCGAAGCCGAAGTAGCTTTCAGCCGGATCGCTCCGCCCAAGCTGTTTCAGTACTCGCCCCGAATAGAAATATGATTTCTACGGGGTGAGGTTTTAAACCCTTATAGGTTTTCCATTGCCTGCGTTTTAAACCAGCTTTTCCCGGAATTAAATTATCTTACAAGTCCCGCATGATTATCTTCAAGACTTAAACTTTACACCCCACATTCCGCTTGTTGAAGAAGCCTTAAATCTGAATTAAGGATAGCAAAATTAACGGTACAATTCCATCGGTACTTCCAACAACTTCAGTAGCGTATTCTGCAATTGATTTAACTTAATAGGGAAACAAACTCTCTC
>JBDRKX010000098.1:0-5489 GCA_043813605.1 Elusimicrobiota bacterium
GGATTTATTTCGCCTGAACAGAACGGCTGCCTGCATTCGCCTGCTTTCAAGTCCCTCGAAATCTCGTTTTGTGATATCCATGCAGACATTATAGCATACCTTATAAATAATGTCACTATATTATGCGAAACTCAATAGTTCCGAATTAGTCAATCTGATGCTATACTCGGCTGGAGTTATGTTAATAAAGAATAAATTTATAAGGGATATTAAAACAATATTGACACTTTTGCCGTGGGTCGGTTTGAAAAATATCCTGTTGATGCTGAAAAGAAAACTCTGCGGACAAAACCCGTTTCTCAAGCTGATAGTCCATATGAGGGTCTGGCCTTATATGAACAGTATAGATCTGGAAGAGATAAAGAAATGTGCGTCAGGGCATCATGTCGGAGAGCCCGGTGAAATCCTGCCTTTTTGTCTTGCAGTGTCTTTAAACGGAAAAACATATGTACTCTGAGTATTGCATAGTAATATTCATGCATGATGTAAAAGTATGTAGAGGTAGAAAACTGCATTGAAATTAAAAACTGAAAATAAAATAAAAACCGTTCTTATATCAATATTCGGGCTTGATTTCGGGATAAGATCCATAAGTTCATATTTGAAACATAATGGCTATGAGTCATACATTATTTCATTCAAACTAAGGCATTACCCCGCGGAGTTTGAAGGGAATAATTATATTACATCCACGTTATTCAAACATGATATATACCCGGAAAAAGATATAAAATTATTAATATCGCACTTGAAGGACTTAAATCCTGATATCATCGGATTATCAGTAAGTTCTGTCGTGATGAGAACGGCAATAAGTGTAACCCGGGCTATTAAAGAGAACCTGGATACAGTTGTTGTGTGGGGCGGCATTCATGCGATAATATCACCGGAGGATTGTCTCGAATATGCAGATATAGTATGTACCGGAGAGGGTGAGTATCCCATGCTGGAACTGGCTGAGAAGCTTCAAAAGAGGCAGCCGGTCAATAATATCAGAAATATGTGGATTAAGAACGGAACTCATATAGAAAAAAATCCTATGAGACCTCTTATACAGGATTTGGATGCTCTGCCATTTCCTGATTTTGCAGATGCCGGTAATAAGTTGCTGATCGACAACGGCCGTATTGCCGAAGACCCGCCTGTAATATCGGGGCCTTCCGTGTGGAAGTACCCCATTATGGCGTCAAGAGGATGTCTTTATAAATGTTCTTTCTGCTGTAACAGTGTCATAAGCAGCAGGTACAGGGATTTAGGCCCGTATTTGAGAAGGCGCAGTGTTGGAAGTGTCATCGCTGAACTGAAGAATGCTGTCAGGAAAAAGAGTTTCCATTCGGTGAGATTCTGGGACGATGTCTTTACATACGATAAGGAATGGATCGAAGAATTCTGCGGCAGATACATACAGGAAATAGGAAAACCTTTCAGTTGTTATGCTCATCCGAAAAATACTGACAGGGATATTATAGGCATGTTGAAAAAAGCGGGTTTGGTTTGGGTGGATATGGGGATACAGAGTGCAAGTGAAGAGGTCTCGGACAAGATATTTTCCAGAAAACAGTCAAACATGGAAATTATCGAGTATTCAAAATTTCTTAAAAAGCTCGATATTACTGTATGTTACGATCTGATAACGGATAATCCTTATGAAACTGATAAAGATGAAGAAGTTATAACCGATCTGCTCATGGAACTTCCGTACCCGTATCAGATCCATATATATTCGATGTGCTGGTTTCCGGGCACCCCTTTGACCGAAAGGGCTCTCCGGGACGGATTTATAAAAGAAGAAGAACTGGAACAGCATACTTCAAAGGCAATAGATAATTTTTTTATGTCCCTGAGACTCTCAAAAGGGAAAAAGAACTTATTCTGGAACTCAGTCAAGGCCATGTCCATAAATAATGTGTTCTCTCATGAACTGATAAGAAAAATAAGAAAAAGCAGTTTTTGGCAGAACCATCCCAAAGTCCTTTATTTTATGATATTTACACGTATGTTGTTAGGGACAAAGATCGGTGTAGAAAATAAAAACGGGAAGTTGAGGATTTCCAGGAAGATGCCGGTTATCGGTAATAAGGTTTTCGAATATATCTACATGTCAAAAATTGACAGTAAATTCACATATAAGACCCTGAATACTATGTTCAACAGAAGACATATCCGTTTTAAAGTGTTCCTGTCTGAAGGCACCGGCGCCGGAAAGATCGTACGGTTTCAGATAGCGTGCGATGATGCAGCCATAAGTTCTATAAAGATCAAATTGATTTTGACGCCTTTTTACATGGAGGAAAATGCAGCTCATTTGTTTGACAGTATCATATGGCATGCTGTTGTCCCGCTTTCCAGCAGTAATGACACCGTCCTGGATTTTTTTCTGGAAGCAGAAAATGGAGTTGTGCTTCGTTCTATTGACAGGGAAGTAATGCTTAAGCTTGTATCAGGGGAAATACCTGAGTTTTTTCAAAACGGATTATATTCTTTAACGGTTAAGACTGAAGAAAAACATATGGGAAATATCCTGATGCCATTTGCTAAAGATGTGAAGGCGTGACTTCTTAGATATTAACCCCCGGTAAATATTTTTAAAAAGATAACAAACTTATTACTTATTCCAGGCTGCATTTAAAGTTACTCTGGTCATGGCATCTGAAGTTCATGCATCCTCCCTGGCATATTCCGGGATCATTGAAGATAGCTTTTTTTATCAACGAATCATTTCTTATGTGTTCAACAAACCGCTTATGATAATCGCAGTGTAAACAGCTCTCCGAAAGCGGTTGTGCTAATAGATCATGTAATCCGGTTTTATAAAAAATCTCAATACTTTGCCTGCTCTTAAAACTCAGAATATTGTCTCCTCTGATAAACGAAGACGCGCATGGAAAAATAGAAAGGTCAGGATTGACTGTTACCATAGAAAAGAAGCCGTTCTTGGAAGGAAAACTTAAAGGGCACCTTGTAAAGAATATGTATTTGGAGTAATTCTTTAATATTTTCTGCTGCTTTTTGGAAAAAAGACATAATGGAAACGGACGATAGATAAAAAACGATATGTAATTTTCAGCACACATCATGAATATCCTATTTATTCTATTGAACATGGATGTTCCTATATCTTTTGATATCCTTAGAACCTGGGAGTTTTCAGGAGCAGTGGGTAATTCGAGGCTTACTCTTACATAAGAAGGCTTAAAACGCTTAATAATATCGATAAAAGCCATATAGGTGTCTTTTTTGTCTTCATAAGATAAAACGAAAGAAAATCCGAATGGCAAGTTCCGTTGTTTGATCTCTGCTAAATTATCTATGAAAATATGTTTTTTTTCTTTATCCAGCATCAGACTCGCATTGTAATTTATGGAGATATCGCATACTAATCTGTTATCCAGTTTTGAGAGTATTTGTTTGGAGAATAGATTGTTTGTAGGCATTGTTATCTTGATCTTTTTGTCGTAACATATATCCAGTATATCTTTAAACCCGGAGTGTACAGTTGGTTCGCCTCCCAGAAAACGAAAATACTCCCATCCTTTGGGAACGGCCCATTCTGTAAGTTTTATAAAATCATCTAAACGCATATCTTCCGGCATATCATCCTGGAGACCTTTTGCGTAGCAGGTTTCACATGACAGATTACATCTGTAAGTCAGGCATACCCGCAGTGTTTCACGAAAAACCTTAAGGAACAAACGCGGTTTTCTTAATATATGGAGATTTACCTTCTGAAATAACAGCTGTCCTCTGGTCGGTTCGGAATTATCCTTATTTTGCAGATGAATGAACGGGAACTTAAAGGGTACAACAAAATATTTAGAGCGGAGTAACGGCCATATATACTCCCGGGAATCTATTAATTTGCCAGCCAAGAAGAGTTGCCTTGAAAGGGTATTCAAAAATAATCTGCGTATTTTCATAGATGACCTCTGCCCGGGATTATGCTCATTCAGATTTACGAATACAAAATCCCGTAAATATACATATAATGGCTAAATAATAGTGAATACAGCATGTATGAAACCAGAATACATAAATATTTTAACATAAACAACAGTTGTATTACAAATGTGGATTTTAGTATATTAAAATATGAAATTCATTTTTTTAATGTAATAGTGTAAAATCACTGTATTATAATTGAATAAAAGACATTTTGAAACAAAAACAAATACGATATTTATTGTAAAATCCAATAAAAAACTATTTGATGTTTGTAATTTAAACATATATAATTATTAATTATAAAGAAAAAATCCTATAAAAAAATCAATTTTTAGGGAAGATATTACTGAACAATATAATTCATGAATACTAAGAAAAATGTCAAAATAGCGCTGATTTCATTATTCGGCCTGGATTACGGAGTCAGGTATATAAGTTCATTACTCAAAAAAAACGGCTACAAGACGGATATCGTGTTTTTTAACAGGCAGAAAATGTCTGTAGAATTCTATGGTAATGATTTTTTCAGCCCCGGATTATTGGATCATGAAGTATGTAATAAAGAAGATCTGGATTTACTTATCTCCCTGCTAGGCGAGTTGAAGCCGGAAATAACAGGGATAAGTGTAAGTTCTACTACAATGAAAACTGCCATCAGAATTACGCAGGAAATAAAAAAGAAATTAGATACTATAGTTGTATGGGGCGGTATCCATGCTATAATAGCGCCCCGGGAATGTATACAGTTTGCAGATATCGTATGTACCGGTGAAGGTGAATACCCTATGTCCGAATTAGCCGGGAAAATAGAAAACCGGGAACCGATAACCGGCATTAAGAGTCTGTGGATAAACAACGAAGAAGGAATAGAAAAAAATGAGATTAGACACCTGATAGAGAATCTCGATGAACTGCCTTTTCCGGATTTTATTGAAAAAGAAAACAAATATCTTATAGATGGCGGGAAGATAGGGAAAGATATACATATAGTATCAGCTTATGAGTTAGAGAAATATCCTGTTATGACATCCCGGGGATGTATGTACAGCTGTGCCTTCTGCTCTAACAGCGTGATAAGGGAAAGATATCGGGACAGGGGAAAATATCTCCGGAGACGCAGTGTGGACAATGTAATAGCCGAGTTAAAGGCTGCTGTAAGGAAAAGAAGTTTTCATACTGTAAGATTCTGGGATGATATATTCACGTATGATAAAGAATGGATCGATAAGTTTTGCACTGAGTATTCCAGACATATCGGTTTACCTTTTTGCTGTTTTGTGCACCCCACTTACAAAAACCGTGATCTGATCGTTAAGTTGAGACAGGCAGGGCTTGCTTTTGTAAGTATCGGGATTGAAAGCGGCAGTGAGAAAGTTGCCAGCAAAATATTTTTAAGAAAACAATCGAATGATAATTTTATAGAATTTTCTCATTTCATAAAGGAACAGGATATAACAATGCGTTATGATCTGATATCGGATAATCCATATGAGACCGATAATGACCAGAAGACCGCAACAGAATTATTGTTGCAGTTACCGCGTCCG
>JBDRKX010000099.1:0-10184 GCA_043813605.1 Elusimicrobiota bacterium
AGTTTCTTATAGGTAAGCTGATTGTCACTCCGCCTACTGTCAATACAGAATTGCCTCAGGAAGAATATCTTGGCAGGACAAATCAGGTTGTGAATAACGCGGTATTGAACAAATGGCGCAAGTATGGAGTGAGGAAAGTCGAACTGGCTGATTTTAACAATTGGGACACCGGAAGGACTATTAATGATCAAACCATACATATGACTCTGAACAAAGACAATATCTCTTCACAGATGGACGCAGTTTTCGAGGTATTCAAGATACTCCGTTCTCAACAGCATATAACTTCGGAAGCAGCAAGAGATTATTTTGATACATTGTTTTTCAAGGGGACACGCAAATACGATCTGACTAAAGTAGGCAGATTTAAATTGAACAAGAAACTCGGCCTGATATATAAGGAAAGTAAAATGCCTGTTCCTGAAGTGAATAAACGGAATATCGTTCCTTCAGACGTTATCTGCACCATGAAATATCTTATAGATCTCAACAATGGTGTCAGAGGTGAAGTAGACGATATCGATCATCTGGGAAACCGGCGTGTCAGAACAGTGGGCGAGCAGCTTGAAAACCAGCTCCGTCGCGGTGTCTCTCATCTTGCACGGCTTATTCGCAGTAAGATGAACCTGATATCACATGAAGATGCAACCCCGTCAGGCCTGATAAATCCTGTCCCTATTGCGGCAGCGATCAATAAATTCTTTGGTACCGGTGAGCTGTCTCAGTTTATGGCACAGACCAACCCGCTGGCTGAACTTACGCATAAAAGACGCACTTCCGCTCTTGGCCCGGGTGGATTGAACAGGAAGAGAGCAGGATTCGAAGTCAGGGATGTTCATCATACTCATTACGGAAGGATATGCCCGATAGAAACGCCGGAAGGGGCAAATATAGGTTTAAGGACGTCTCTTTCCATATATGCCAGGATCAATAAATACGGTTTGATAGAAACCCCATACAGGAAAATAGAAAACGGCAAAGTGACAGGAAAGATAGAATATCTTACTGCAGATGTGGAAGATGAACACATAGTAGCTCCAGCAGGTATAAAAATAGACGAGGAAGGGGATCTGCCGAGTAGCTTGATCATTGCAAGGCATAAGGGAACATTTCCCATGGTAAAGAAGGACCAGATAGATTATATGGATATTTCAGCCAGGCAGATGGTGGGTGCTTCAGCCGGCTTGATACCGTTTTTGGAACATGATGATGCCAACAGGGCACTTATGGGTTCTAATATGCAGAGACAGGCTTTGCCGCTGATGATAACCGAACCTCCGATAATATCTACCGGCATGGAAGATATAGTGGCTAAAAACACCGGTGCTCTGGTAGCAGCCAAGAGGGCTGGAGAAGTGATATATGTGGACGGCTGCCAGGTTGTTGTCTGGCACAAAGATGATAGTAATAAAAAGACCGGGATAAGCCCGGAATCAATAGATATATATGAACTAAAAAAATACATGAGGAGCAATCAGGATACAAATTACAATCAGATACCCATAGTCTCAAAAGGCGATACAGTTAAAAAGGGGGATATACTTGCAGACGGCCCTGCGACAGCAAACGGGCAACTTGCACTGGGCAGAAATCTTCTTGTCGCTTTTATGTCATGGGAAGGATATAATTTTGAGGATGCTGTACTGATCTCTGACAGGCTCGTTAAAGATGATGTATTTACATCAATTCATAGACCTGTGGAAGAGATAGAAGCCAGGGACCTGAAAATGGGCAGCGAAGAGATAACCAGAGACATTCCGAATGTCAGCCAGCAGAAGTTAGGGAATCTTGACGAGAACGGCGTTATCCGTGTCGGGGCCTTCATCAGACCTAAAGATATACTTGTCGGCAAAGTTACTCCCAAAGGAAGGACACGATATACGCCTGAAGTAAGGCTTCTTAAGACTATATTCGGAAAGAAAGCTGAAGAAACGAAAGATACATCTCTTCGGGTACCGCCGGGTATTGAAGGTAAAATAATAAGAGTCGAAGTTTTTGAGAGAAGAGGGAGTTTTACCAAGAAAAAAAGGCTTACTAATATAAACGATATAGAAGATAAATATAAGGTGCAGATAGATGAACTGCGAAAAGAAAGAAATACCAAGAACCGCAGTCTCATGAATGAGTACAATAATAAGGAGATATCAAAAGAAGAATATAATGCTGCTAAAGAGCGTAACGATGCCCTTACCCAGGCATTTATAATGAAACTCGAAAATGAAAAACAGCATGCTCTTTATGTAGTAGACAGGGGGGATGAACTGCCGGTGATGGTCTCGAAAAAAGTCAAAGTATATATTTCATGTCTCAGAAAAATATCAGTTGGGGATAAAGTGGCAGGAAGACATGGGAATAAAGGTGTAATATCAAGGATACTTCCTGAACAGGATATGCCTTATACCGAAGACGGCAGACCGATTGATGTGATACTCAATCCGCTCGGTGTCCCTTCAAGAATGAATGTGGGACAGATACTTGAAACCCATCTTGGCTGGGCGGCAAAAAAGGAGAATATTCAGATAGTTACACCTGTTTTCGATGGCGCGACTGAAGATGATATAAAAAAAATGCTGGAAAAGAACAAGATGCCGTCAACAGGCCGGGCGCGTCTCTATGATGGCAGAACAGGCGATGTTTTAGGCGATAATATTACAATAGGCTATATGTATGTACTTAAACTGGAACATATGGCAGAAGACAGAGTGCATGCAAGGTCTACCGGGCCGTATTCACTGATAACCAGACAGCCTCTCGGGGGGAAAGCTATGTTCGGCGGTCAGAGATTCGGAGAGATGGAAGTATGGGCCATGGAAGGGTATGGAGCGGCATATCTGCTCCAGGAGCTGCTGACATATAAAAGTGATGATGTAAAAGCAAGGACAGCCGTACACGAAGCCATTATCAAGGGGGACGAGATTGGTAAACCGGGAATTCCTGAATCTTTCAGGGTTCTTATAAAAGAACTACAGGGTCTAGGAATGAAGGTTTTGCTGGAAAACAGGAAAGAAAATGAATAAAAATACAGTTGAAGAATTGAATTACGGCAATTTCAACTCAATTAAGCTGATGATAGCATCTCCCGAAGATATAAGGAGATGGTCATTCGGAGAAGTAAAGAAACCGGAAACAATAAATTACCGTACTTTTAAAGCTGAAAGAGACGGTCTTTTTTGTGAGCGGATATTCGGACCGATGAGGGATTATGAATGTAACTGCGGCAGATACAAGTATCCAAGGCATAAAGGTGTTGTATGCGAGCGTTGCGGGGTAGAAGTAACAGAGAAAGAAGTCCGCAGGGAAAGAATGGGCCATATAGAACTTGCCGTTCCTATCGCACATATATGGTATGTGCGTAAACCCCCGTCAAGGATAGGTATGATACTGGATCTTAAAAGATCAGATGTAGAGAAGATAGTATATTATGCCGCTTATATAATAACTAAAGTTATAGACAAGGACATTAAACTCGATAATAGGAAGATAAAGGTGGGAGACCTTATTTCAATAGAAGACTACCAGGCACTCTTTGATGAATACGGCACTGATTTTGAAGCACAAATAGGCGGCGAGGCCATATATGCACTGCTTGAAAAAGTAGATTTGAAGAAGACAGCAAAGGATATACGTAAAAAGCTTGAATCGGATAAGGGTGGACAGGGCCAGAGACGGCACTGGCGCCGCAGGCTGAAAGTAGTTGAGGATTTTCTTAAATCCAATAATAAACCCGAAACCATGCTCATGACATGTGTGCCGGTGATCCCTCCGGATCTAAGGCCGCTTGTCCCGCTTAAAGGCGGCAAGTTTGCAAGTTCAGACCTCAATGACCTTTACAGGAGAATAATTAACCGCAATAACCGTCTTAAACAGATATCCGAGATGGGAGCGCCTACCGTTATGCTTCATAATGAAAAAAGACTTCTTCAGGAAGCTTGTGATGCTTTGATACAGAACGGTGCCAGAGGTAAAATAGTGACAGGTACGGGAAATCGTCCGCTCAAATCTCTTTCAGATACGATAAAAGGAAAACAGGGAAGATTCAGAAGGAATTTACTGGGTAAGAGGGTGGATTATTCCGGCCGTTCTGTGATCGTAGTAGGTCCGTCTCTTACATTAAACCAATGCGGACTTCCGAAAGAAATGGCACTTGAACTTTATAAACCTTTCATATTAAGAGATATCCTGAAAAAAGGTTTTGCATCAAATCTGAAGACCGCAAGGCCGATATTAGAAGCTAAGGGCCCGGAAATATTTGATATTCTTGAAGAGATAATCAAAGAACATCCTGTTCTTCTGAACAGGGCTCCTACACTGCACAGACTTGGTATCCAGGCTTTTGAACCTGTCCTCATAGAGGGAAAAGCAATACAGCTGCATCCTCTTGTGACAGCAGCTTTCAATGCTGACTTCGACGGTGATCAGATGGCCGTTCATGTTCCGTTATCACCTGAAGCATGTATCGAGGCCAAGGTACTAGTACTGGCTCCGAACAATGTTATATCGCCGTCTAACGGCAATTCGATAGTTACGCCCAGTCAGGATATCATAATGGGTCTTAATTATCTGACAAAGATAAAAAGAGGTGTGCAGGGAGAGGGAACGATCTTTTCGTCTCTTGAAGAAGCAGAGCTTGCCGCACAGATGAACGAGATCGACTTGCATGCGAGGATAAAAGTAAAGAATGTCAATAAGATAAAAGAAGAAGAATCATGGACAGAGAAAAACTACAAAGATTGCGACAACTGGAAAGATTACACATCGGTCGGAAGAGTAGTATTCAACAGTTATCTTCCTGATGAATATGAATTCATCAACAGGGAAATAACAAAGAAAGCAATGACTGAAATCGTCGAGGATTGCTACTGGGAAAGAGGTAAGTACAGAACTGTAATACTCCTTGATAATGTAAAAAAACTGGGCTATAAATATGCGACATTAAGCGGACTTTCTCTTTGCATAGATGACATGCATGTACCGACCAATAAAGAAGACCTGATAAAAAAAGCCGAAGAAAAGGTGAAGAATGTAGAAAACAACTATAACAAGGGTATAATAACCAATATAGAAAGATACAACAACATAATTGATATATGGAGTCATGTGGCAGAAAAGATCGCAGATACCATGCTCGAAGAAATTAAAGAGGAAGACTCCAAAGTATATTCCGGACATGGCCCCAAGTTTAATCCTGTTCAGCTCATGGCGACATCAGGTGCAAGAGGTTCTATGGATCAGGTCAGGCAGCTGGGTGGTATGAGAGGATTGATGTCCAGGCCGCAGAAAAAAGTGACCGGAGCGACTGGTGAGATCATTGAATCGCCTATTAAATCAAATTTCAGGGAAGGATTGACTGTCCTCGAATATTTCATATCTACACACGGTGGCCGTAAGGGACTTGCCGACACAGCGCTAAAAACAGCGGATGCCGGATACCTTACAAGAAGATTGGTTGATGTGGCTCACAATATTGTTGTAGTCGAAGCAGACTGCAACACTGTCAATGGAATAAGAGTCGGTGCGATGAAAGAAGGTAATGAGATAATCGAGAGTTTTGCCAACAGGATAGCGGGCAGGGTCAGCCTTCAGAGCATTGTCGATCCGGTTACAGACGAATTGCTTGTTAAGGAAGGAGAACTGATCACTCACAAAGTTGCAAAAAAGATCGAGCAGAGTGAAATAACAAATATAAGAATACGGTCAGCTCTGACATGTGAGACAAAAAACGGGATATGCAGTATGTGTTACGGTACGGATCTTTCAACAGGAAAATATGCGAGACCAGGTCTGGCAGTCGGGATCATTGCTGCTCAGTCAATTGGTGAGCCTGGTACACAGCTGACTCTCAGGACCTTCCATATAGGCGGTACAGCATCAAGAGTTGTCCAGCGGTCTTCCATTATCTCACACCATGACGGGGATGTAGAATTTGCCGGAGTGCGTACTATTAAGAACCGCAAAGAGGAATATATCAATATCTCAAGAAAAGGAAAGGTGTTGATCCGAAAGAACGGTAAGACCGTAGATGAATATGATTTGCGATACGGTTCCAGGCTTTATGTACGACCGCTAAAAAAGAGTCAGCCTATCAAGCGTGGTGAAATTATAGCTGAGTGGGATCCCTTTTCCTTGCCCATCATTTCTGAAGTTGATGGTAAAGCAAAATTGAAAGATATCATTGAGGGAATAACAGCTAAGGAGGAGGTTAACCAGGCTACCGGTAAAACAGAAAGGGTTGTAATCCCTTATAAATCCCCGAATCTGCACCCGCTTATCGAAGTTCATACGTCGGGAAATATAAAGAATAATTATCCGCTTCCTGTCGATACACATCTAGTAGTATTGGAGAAGGCGGATGTGAAAGCGGGAGATATCCTGGCCAAGATACCGCAGGAAGTGATAAAGACCAGAGATATTACCGGAGGATTGCCCAGAGTTACAGAGCTTTTTGAAGCCCGCAAACCCAAGAACAGTGCTATTATCACGGAAGTAGACGGGATAGTAAGGCTGGGGATGACAGAAAAAGGCGCTTTTAAGGTTATAGTTGAAAGTGAGAAAACAGAGCCGCGTATTTACATAATGCCGCCGGGAAAACATCTTGTAGTATACGAGGGGGACCGGGTATATGCCGGTGAACCTCTTACAGACGGGCCTATTAATCCGCATGATATGCTCATGGTAAAAGGAGAAAAGGAAGTACAGGAATACCTTGTTAATGAGGTACAGGGTGTTTACAGACTGCAGGGTGTTAGGATAAACGATAAGCATATTGAGATTATTGTAAGGCAGATGCTTTCATTTGTGCAGATAGTTAGCAGTGGAGATACAACCTTACTTGAAAAAGAAATAGTGAAAAAAAGCACTGTCGATAGGATAAATAAGGAAGTAGAGTTAAAGGGAAAACGCCCGGGCAAGTATATATCTAAGCTGCTTGGTATTGCAAAAGCATCTCTTGCCGGCGAAAGTTTTATATCGGCTGCTTCTTTCCAGGAGACCACAAGGATATTGACTGAAGCTGCTGTCGCCGGACAGGTGGATTATCTTAAGGGGCTGAAAGAAAACGTGATTATAGGCAAACTGATTCCGGTGGGAACTGGGTTTAGTGAGAAGAAGGAATAAAATATGCCGACAATAAATCAATTAATCAAACATGGAAGGAAAAAGCAGACCAAAAAATGCAAGATGCCTGCACTTAATAATTGTCCGCAGAAAAGAGGTGTATGTATAAGAGTATATACAACTACTCCCAAAAAGCCTAATTCTGCTCTCAGAAAAGTTGCAAGGGTCAAATTGACAAGCGGGATAGACGTTACTGCATATATTCCGGGTGAAGGGCATAACCTTCAGGAGCATTCGATAGTAATGATACGCGGCGGCCGTGTAAAGGATCTGCCTGGTGTACGGTATCATATTATAAGGGGAACTCTTGATACGGTAGGCGTCAGCGGAAGAAAGAAGAGTCGTTCAAAATACGGAGAAAAACGCACATGAGCCGAAAGTTAAAAAATTTACAGAATAAGAAAAATGACCGGGATATCAGGTATAACAGTGAAATTATAGAGATGCTGGTAAAAAAACTGATGTGGGACGGAAAAAAGAGTGTAGCGTATAAAATATGTTACGATGCATTGGATAGAGCGTCAAAAAAACTGAATTGTACGCCGATTGAGGCTTTTGATAAGGCCATCGAAAAAGTAAAACCGATCCTTGAAGTGAAATCTCGCAGGGTTGGTGGAGCAACATATCAGGTGCCTGTGGAAGTAACATGGAAAAGAAGCACGGTACTGGCAATAAGGTGGCTGGTCGATTTTTCCCGCGCAAAAAAGGGGAAGTCCATGAGTGTAAAGCTGTCAGATGAACTCATAGCAGCTGCAAAGGGAGAAGGTGTGGCCGTTAAAAAAAGAGAAGATACGCATAAAATGGCTGAAGCTAACAAGGCCTTTGCTCATTACCGGTGGTGAAAAATTACGTTGCGGACAAAAAAATAAGAATGGAACTCGATAAAATAAGAAATATCGGTATTATTGCTCATATTGATGCCGGAAAAACAACTGTCACCGAGCGTATATTATATTATACAGGAAAGACATATAAGATCGGAGAGGTTCATGAAGGCACGGCTGTAATGGATTGGATGAAACAGGAACAGGAAAGAGGGATAACGATCACATCGGCGGCAACGACATGTAACTGGGGAAAAAATACGATCAATATAATCGATACGCCCGGCCATGTCGATTTTACTATTGAAGTAGAAAGATCGCTCAGGGTGCTTGATGGCTGTGTGGTTGTTTTTTGCGGGGTCGGCGGTGTACAGCCTCAATCTGAAACCGTATGGAGACAGGCCAACAGATATCATGTTCCGAGAATAACATTTGTTAACAAAATGGACAGAAAAGGCGCAGATTTCATGAAGGTTGTAGGCGAAATAAAGGACAGGTTGAAAGCAAAACACGCTTGTCCGATTCAGCTTCCGATAGGGCATGAAGAAGATTTTAAGGGAATAGTAGACCTTGTTGAAATGAATGCTAAGATATATGTCGATGAAAAGGGAGATAAGATAGAGGTAACGCCGGTTCCCCGCGAGTTGCTTCCTGAAGCTGTGAAAATGAGGGGAAAACTTATTGAACAGATCGCTGAACTGGATGATGAAGTACTCCACCTTTACCTGGAAGAAAAATCAATACCTGTAGAAGTAATGAAACGTGCTATAAAAGAAGCTACATCATCATACAAGTTTATACCGGTATTGTGCGGGTCGGCGCTAAAAAATAAAGGGGTACAGTTGGTTCTTGACGCAATAGTAAATTATTTGCCTTCTCCAATGGATGTCCCGGCTGTAAGCGGTATTAATCCCAAAACACATGAAGAAGAGAAGAGAAAAGCTGATACGGAAGAGCCGTTTTCGGCGCTGGTATTTAAAATCATGACCGATTCTTATGTAGGAAGGCTTACGTATATAAGGGTGTATTCCGGCAGTATTAAAAAAGGCAGTAACATATTTAATTTAAACAAGAATTCTAAGGAGAGGGTATCCAGAATACTGGAGATGCATGCAAATTCAAGGACAGAGAAGGAAGAAATTGGTGCAGGAGAAATAGCGGCAGTCGTAGGTCTGAAAGAGACTTCTACCGGTGATACTCTCTGTGATAGAAATCACCCGATTCTGCTTGAATCCATACATTTCCCTGTTCCTGTGGTGTCTGTGGCGATCGAAGCTGCAAACAAAGCGGCTGAGGAAAAACTTGATAATGCTCTCAGCAAGCTTGTTTGTGAGGATCCCACGCTTAAGATGAGTATTGACCAGGAAAGCGGGCAGATCATTATTATGGGAATGGGAGAACTGCATCTTGAGGTAATTGTCAGAAGACTGAAGGACGAGTACGGTGTTGATTGCCGCGTTTCCGAGCCTGTTGTCACATATAGAGAGACTATTACGAAAAAAGTTAAAGTGGAAGAGCGGTTTATAAAACAGACGGGCGGCCGGGGTCAGTACGGGCATGTTTTTATGGAATTTGAGCCTCTTGAACTGGGGCAGGGAATAGAGTTTATTAATTCGGTGAGGGAGGGTAATATACCGAAGGATTTTATCCCTTCGATAGAACAGGGGTTCAAAGAAGCTCTTACCACCGGAGTCCTCGGGGGATTCGAAGTGATGGATGTCCGGGCTATTCTTAAGGATGGTTCTTTTCATGAGGTGGATTCATCAAAGCTGGCATTCAGGATAGCCGCAAGCCGAGCTACAAAAAAAGCACTGAATGATGCTGCCTCTGTTTTTCTTGAACCGATAATGAAACTGGATATATCTGTACAGGATGAATATCTGGGGGTTGTGCTGGAAGATCTGAATTCCAGAAGAGGAAACGTGAATGAACTTATAAGCGTCGATGAGGGGAAAATAATAACAGCTAACGCACCCCTCGCAGAGATGTTCGGGTATGCTACTGCATTAAGGTCCCTTACACAGGGCCGTGCAACGTATTCGATGGAACCTTCTCATTTTCAAAGGATACCGAAACAGATTTCAGAAAAGATGCTTTCGTAGAGATAAAGGAAAATTTCTAAGGAGGAAAAATTAGATGGCAAAGGAAAAATTTCATAGGACAAAGCCGCATGTAAATGTTGGAACGATAGGACATGTAGATCATGGAAAGACAACATTGACGGCGGCTATACTTAAATACCTCAGT
>JBDRKX010000100.1:0-46432 GCA_043813605.1 Elusimicrobiota bacterium
CTATTGAAGTAGAAGAAAAAGCAGTTATAGAAGATTTGGCAGAAAAGATTATAGAAACCGGTAAAGAAATTATTTCTGATCCAATTGCAGAACCTGTTAAAGAAGTAGTAGAAGCAGTTTCTAATATTGTCGTAGGTGAGAAAAAAGTTATTAGTCCTTTTAAAGAGCGTTCAGAAGATGAAATACAGCAGTTGTTTGAGCAGATAAAAGGACATGTCATCAGGATAAGAGGGTATAATGCTATTGAACATCCTGTTCCTAATATATATGGTATTTTGGGGAAGCGCGGTAAACCGCTAAAAACCGTAAAGCTTCCGGCAAAAGGTGATCTTGATGCAAAGGTTACCGAAATAAAAGGTCCTACAAAAGAAGGTAAATTCCTTGCTCAGCTGGAACTATATGATCCTGAAAATCAGAAATGGGTGGTGGGAGAAAACGAGCACGGTATTACTGTAGGAGAAGAACTTGAACCATTAAATAAATTTGTTAAACCATCACTCAGGTTTGACAGGTTTTATGAAGCTACATTGAAGGTACAGGATGATGATGGAAATTGGATGGATCCAGTATGGAGGGACGGCTCATGGGTGCTGGAAGAAGAAGTTACTGTAGAATTACCTGTAGCGGCTGATCCTTTAGCAAAAGCAGGCCAGGAAGCAGTAGCAGCAGTCGAAAATACATTAAGAGGAACACTTGGAGAAAATCTTTCAAAGAGATTCAATGCATTTATTCTTGAGTCTTCGGATGATCTGGGTGATGTAGTAGAATTAAGCGAGGTATGGGAAAACTTAACTGATGATGAACATCTGGAAGTAGCCAGGCAGGTGGATTCTTTTATGACAAAGAAACCCGATACTCAGTCGAGGCTGGATATGCTAAAAACCTATTTTAATTCAGGGAACAGTATGTATATACTCGTGGATACTGAAGGGACAATTAAAGGATTTGCTGCAGCCAATTATGCCATGGATATTGATCTTAGAAAACAGGCTACTCTTGATGCTATATATACAGACAGGAAAGATGAAGTTGAAGGGCGCGGTACAATGCTAATGGATGTTTTAGTAAAAGATTTAATAACAAAAAGTATTAAAGAATTAGCCTGGAGTGCTGCTTTTGGTTCCGTGCCATTTTATATTAATTATCTGAAAGATAGAATGATATATAGGAAAACTGGTGAAATAAGTTTTATAGCTCATCTGGATACTTATAGGAAGAAGGGCCAGATACTTCTGGAAGAGATCGCGGGCACTTCAGGTATTATCAGGGACATTAGAAGTAAACTTGAGCAGCTTAATATTGATATTGAAAATATAGAAAATATTATTGCAATACATGAAAAGCAAAAATATGCTATTCAGGAATTCAGTGATAGAATTGACCTTGTTCTTGAGCTGATTAAGACTATAGAAGCTGCTACAGGGATTCCGGTTACAATTGATTTACGTGCATCTCTTCTGGAAACCCTCCTTATGAATAATGGTGTTAGTATTATAAGCCGTATAAGACCTATTAAAGAAAGCAAAAATAAAGTTACAGGCGTATTGAGAAATCTGCAGGCAAGAGGGTTATCAAAAACCAGCGTTTTATTGTATTTAGCAAACATAACAAAACCAGATGCTCCAATAAAAATAGGAGAAGTTGAAGAGGCGCCGCTCATGATCGAAGAAATAACTTTAACAGAAAGAGATATTGCAAGAAGTGTGGCGCAGATAGGGATAACAGGGGATGCAGATATTCAGAGAGTTATCGATATGGCCTCTGATTTTAAATCAACAGTTAATCTTATTGATAGAATAAGCCAGATAAGCAAATTGCTTGAAGCTGTACAGGCAGCTACGGGTGTACCTGATATAACATATTCTTTGAAAGTATCCCTTCTCATAACCCTCCTTGATAATAATAAAATAAATATTGATAGATTTATACGGTTAATAGATTCAAACAGCAGTCTTGCTGTAACTATCATATCCAATCTTAATCTTCCTCAAGAGGATGCAGTAGAATTTCTGACTCTTGTTGATTCAGTAAGGCCTGTGACTAAACCGGTAATAGAACTTGCTTATAAAGATATAAAAGAAGTTACAGCGAGTCTTGAACCTGAGATTGTTGATCTCAGCAGTGATGATTACAGTATATTTAGAGAATCAGCGCTTGTTCCGGGAATTACTGTAGATGCATCACAGAGTGTTATTTATTTGGAAAAAGCTACTAATAAACTGGTAAAGGATTTCACAGTAAGCGGTGTGACCAATGAAATGGTCAGAGAGTTCGTTTCTATAGTGCAGTTATTACGTGAAGAAGGTTTATCTATTGTCGATATGGAATTAATACAATTTGCAGACGGCAGACTGGGAATACGAATGCCTTTTATAGAGGGGGAACCACTTCTTGCTTTTATTGATAAAGGAACTGATGAAAGCGGAGAAGTACTTGTTAATAGGGAAGCTATAGATGCACAAAGGGAAGCATTTGATATCCTTGAGAAAACAGATGAATTGACAGGCGGGCTTGCTGACAGGCGTGTATCAGGACTATTCTCGACAACTGAAGATTTTGCTAATTTTATCCGGCGGAAAGACGGGAAAATAATAAATATTGATCCAATAAATATGGATTTTCTTGTAACGAGATTTGTTGCAAGAAAGATAGTGAAAATACTTCAAACCGGATCGGCTCAGGATGTCGCGGATTATTTTCTGAATGAAGCTGATGAAGCAGAAAGATTCAGATTTCTTCAGGTTCTTGCCCGGGATATGATAGTAGATAATACCAGAGTCAGTCCGCAGGATCCGCAAGATATAAAGACATTTATGACTGAATCTGCATATATATTGGGTGAACTTGGAGCAGCCGGTCAGCTTGTAGAAGGTGATTTTATTAGGAGATATGAGCAGACCGTAGAAGTCATGCTCAAGGTCCTTAATGAAGCGGATTCCGAAGATGTAGAGGCGATAATAGCAGCCTTGAATACTCTTAGAAAGATAAGGCCTGAAACCGATAAGGTAAAAGAAATTGCCCGTAAGGCGGTAAAAAAAGCTGAGGGTAGACTGATAAATATAGAAAAAGAGAAGTTGAGCAAACTTGAGACTACCAGAGAAAGTGTAAAAAAAGCAGCTAAAAAAGCATTAAATAATCCCGATGCAGAAGTAAAAAATGCAGCAAGAGAACTACTAAAAAGTCTAAGTATCACAGATAGAATTCTTGCCAGGTTAAGGGCCATTATGCCTTCCAGGCCCAGGGCACCTACACAGGATCTTCTGAGGTTTCCGCCTGCAGTAGAAAGATTTAATTCTGCATTATACCGCGATAAGATAGCAGCAACCCGCAGGAAAGATATGCGTGTGAAGATACGGTCAGAACTTATTGCTGATAATTTTGTAGATCTTGTAGGCGAGAGCAGGATATCTGATGTAATGAATGATGCATACGAACTGAGAGCACGCGGTATACAGAAAGTACTCGTGATGAATGCTACTGAAGCTGGCGGTGGAGTGGCTGAAATGATGCATGATGTCATATCCCTTTTCCGGGATACCGGCCTTGATGCTGAATGGCTCGTAATGGACGGATATGACAGGTTTTTTGATGTTACCGTGCATATACATGAAGGTATACAGTCTCCCTCTAAAGAAGATCTTACTCAAGAGGAAATATCCATATTTGATGAAGTAACAATAGGTAATTTTGAAAGACTCGAAAAAGAATTCCTGAAGAATAAAAATACCCGGCCAGATCATTTCTATGTTGAAGATCCGCAGGTAATGGCTCTTATACCTCTTATGAAGGCCTTATATCCTGATATAAATATTTCGTGGCGGTGCCATATCGACGCATCTACACCTAATAAACAGATAGCCGAATTTGTTAGTGATATGGTAAGCGGCCGGCTGGATCCTCAGCGTGACAAAGTACTATATAATTATCTCCGTAACCGCCTTGGAATGACCAATGAAAAATTCGCAGAACTGATCGAGGATAACCGGCTTGGTGCGGATATTGCATATGTGGCAGGCAGACAATTGCGTGCTGATATAGCAATGTATCATACAGAGGAATTCGCCCTGGGCCTGGGACTTGAAGATAAAGGAGTCCAGACCTATATAATGCCTCCGGCGATAAACCCTTTCAGTTATAAGAATATACCTCTTTCTGATGCTTTTATCCGCGCAACAATGGAAAAATACGGGCTCTCTTCAGAAAAATTCACTTTTGTCGAGATATCCAGATTCGACCCGTATAAAGGCCCGCTGGAGATAATACACGGGTTTGCCAGTTTTCTTTTAAGTCAGCCCAAAGCAGTACAGGAGAAGATACAGCTTGTTTATGCGGGAAACCTTGCTGACGATAATCCTAAGGGTGTACGCGATTTCCAGAAAATCAAAGGGTATTTGGATTACCTTGTACAGATGCATCCTGAACTTGAAGGAAAAATATTCCTCTTAGGACTTCAGAATAAAACTGGTGAAGTGGAATTTGATCAAGCTCAGCAGGAAGGGCTCCGGGAGATCGTATCTATTTCCGAAATCAATAATCTCAATGGGGTAGAGATAAATGCATTGGAAGTTAATGCGCTCCAGCAGCAGCTGGAAATGGAGGATTTTAAGACAGGCGAACTGGATTTTAAATTGCCGCGTAAAGTTGCAATACAGCCTTCATCTAAGGAAGGATTCGGATTAGTGGTAACAGAAGCCCTTGCTAAAGGTACTCTTGCCATAGCTCCGTTGATAGGCGGTATATCAAGCCAGCTTAAAAATCTTATATCCAGGGCTTCATGGCTCGGACTTGAATATCCCGATACGGATGTTAAGAGTTCCATCCTGCTTTATGAGAACATGGAAAAGGATCAGCTTGAGAGAAAAGACCTTGATTTTGCAGATGCCTACAAAGCGCTCCAGGAGAGGAGCTTTGTTTCTTCTTTAGCGGATTCCATGAGAAGAGCATATGAACTGGCTGATACTGATCCTTCAGAATACAGGGAATTAGGACTTATAGCAAGAAAAGATGCTCTTGACAGGTTTATCACTTTAGCCAATGTCGAGAACAGGCTTGATGTAGTGCATACTATCCTTGAAAGGCCGTATCTTTTTGCAGAAGGTCCTGAAATATTTGATAAAGAATTTATATCAGGTGAAGTAGAAGAGTTTCCGGTTAAGGGTCCTGTCTTTGATCTTGACGGTGACGGTGAGATCGATGAACTGTTAGAGAACGAAGATTTTATGGAAGTAGCACTAAGGCAGGCTGTAATGGCGAGCCGCCGCGGCAGAGGGTTCCTCTCTGCTAGGGTGGGAGCAGCTGTTTCCATAGATGGTCGTTTAGCAGGTAGTAATTACAATAGAAGCAATAGCCAGCTGCATACAGGGCATTTTGCGATATTCGATACATTAATAAACATAGTAGAGAATTCAGATATGCTTCAGGACGAGAAGGATAACCTCATGCATAGGCTTGTAAGAGTAATAGAATTATCCGAAAATTATGCGGGTAAAGAAGAATATGAAAAAGATTTCTTAAGGTCTCAAAAATTGCTTAAAGAAGTCGATGACGCGTTAGGTAATCCCATGAAGGATGCAACTATTTATCTGACAACGGGACCGTGCCCGAAGTGTTCGGCTTTCCTGGCTGATCTGGAAGTAAAGAGAGTCGTATTTGATTCGAAATACCCGCAGCCGGGTGGTCATGAAAAGACAATGCAGATACTTAATGATGCAAAAATCGATGTGACAGATAATATCCTTGACGGCCGAACCCGCAGGTTGTCCCGGGGGTATTTCATGATATCGAGGTTTACCGGGATATACGGTGTTTTTCAGGATGTAATAAGAAGTATAGAAAAGAGGGATATGGACCGCGAGAGAAAGAAGGTAGTAAAGGCAGTAATAGCGAATTTACAGAGAATAGAAGGACTAAGTGAGGCCGGCCTGGATGAAATAGAGAGATTTATATCGGATTCCAGGATACTGCTGTCATATGCATCACGCGTGTCTCCGGACAAACTGGTTGAAGTCAGCAAAGAAGATGAACAAACCTTTATAGCCTTCCGCTTATCGGATCAGCAATACGATAATCTTTCGGATAAAACGCTCTTTGAACATACTGCAATGGGTTTATATCAGCAGGTTTTACTGACAAAAGAAGCAGTAAAAGATCTGGCAGATACAGTAGAAGAACGTTTAGTGAAAGGTGAAGAAGCGCCGGCGCAGGCCGCGAAATCCTCTATGGATGAGGTCGATGAGATACGCAAGACGCTCGCGAGGCTTAAAGATATCCCGGAGGGTGAACCCGATCAGCCGTCAATATTTGATAAAGAATTTATATTGGGTGAAGTAGAAGAGTTTCCGGTTGAGGGCCCAGTATTTGATCTTGACGGTGACGGTAAGATCGATGAACTGATAGAAAACGAAGATTTCATGGGCGCAGCACTATTGGAAGC
This sequence comes from Elusimicrobiota bacterium, assembly GCA_043813605.1. Classification (GTDB taxonomy): domain Bacteria; phylum CG03; class SLGR01; order SLGR01; family JBDRKX01; genus JBDRKX01. The sequence goes on from JBDRKX010000100.1 coordinate 6,434, forward strand.
CGAAAAAGCAAGCCGTCGCGGCAGAGGAATACTATCGGCCAGGGTGGGAGTCGCTGTCGCTATGCCTGAAAAGGGTGGGATGTCACTTATGGGCAATGGACATAACAGGGCCGGAAACCAGCTCCATGCGGAGCATTTCGCTATCCTCGATACCCTGAACAACATAATAGAGAATAGGGATGATCTTGCGGAGCATAAGAAACAGGAACTAATTGAGAAACTCGTAAGAGTTATCGAAATATCGGAAGATTATATAAGTGAGGATGCTAAAGAAAAAGATTTTATTAAAGCTAATGAACTCTTAAAATCAGTCGATATGGAACTCGGAGGAGTATTAAAGGATATGGCCCTTTATTTGACGCTGGAACCCTGTAACAGATGTTCAGGGATGATATTTGATCTCGGGATAAAGAAAGTCGTATATGCTATCGACGCCGTTAATCCCAAGCATAGCGGGTTGCTCCAGAAAGAAGGCTCTGGAGTAACAGTAAGAAAAGGAATATTGAGGAACCAGGCTGTGAGTATTAATAAAGGATATATGATATCTACAAAGTATTTTCCAGGACTCTACAGTTATATACAGGATATTGCAAGAAACTTTGAGAGCTCAAGAAGACAAAGGCAGGTAGACAGATTTAAAGATGCCATATTAAGCAAGCTGGACCTAATACCTGATATAGTCGAAACAGGCCAGGTCGACTGGATGGAAAGAGTCGTGGTTAATTCAAGACTCCTGATATCGTTATCTGAGCGCGGGCCTCCTGTAAGCGTGTATGAAGACGGGTCCATATCAATTAGGTTAAGCTCCCAGCAGATTAAAGAACTCACCTCAAAGAAACTCACAGATGAGATAGAAAATATTCTAATAAAATTGTCGCAGGATATTATAAAAATACTTCCTGAAGAAGAACGGATTTTTGAACCTGTGGAAATAGCAAAAGCGGAAGAATTCGAAGAAAAAGGTCCGAGAATATTCGATGATAAGGGTTTCTTTATGGGTGCCGCGGAGGAAATAGAAGAGGGCCCGCGGTTTGAAATAGGTGACTTTGCAGAACTTGATGATGAAGATATAGCGCCCGAATTGGAATTTAAATGGGGAGAAGAAAAAGAAGAGATAATAGACCTGGTTGAAAGAGTTGATGAAGAACCTGCCTCTGTTGAGCCGGTACCGGCAGAAGTAACCCCTGTCGCGGAAAAACCCGAATTACCGAGGGAAGAGGTAACTGATGCTGAACAGAACCTGGCGGAACTCCGGAAACTGCGCGGGCAGGTCGAAGAACTGAAAACAGTATCATCACAGCCTGCTCCGGCAGCTGATAAAACAGAAGTGGAGCAAATACTCTCCAGGTTTGCAGAAGAGAGAGAAAAAGAGGCTGAGAGAGAAAGTATAGCTCTAAAACAGGCCGAAGATGAAAGAATAGCCGAAGAGAAGAGAATAGCTGAGGAAAAACGTATAGCTGAAGAAGAAGCGTTGCCCGAAGGTCATAAAAAAATTGAACAGGCCTTAAAAGATATTCCCAGGCTGGCTAAGGACAAGAAAGACAGAATAATAGAGATAGTAATAAGAGAAATTGAAAATATAAAGACCATAAAGGATCTGGAAGAGAAGCTCAAGGGCGTTTTAGGGAAAAGGACCAAAGCATTCCAGAGTATTCTAGGTATCCTTAATCTTGAAGAAGTAGTTACTGTTGTCGCTGAAGCGCCGAAAGAAGAACCTGCTGAAGAAGAAGGGATAGTTATAGAGGGTTATGAATTGAAAGAAACGATAGGTACAGGCGGGGTGAGCGAGATCTACAGGGCAGTCCACCGTGAAACGGGAGAAGAAGTTGCCATTAAGGTGACATGGCATGTAGGCGCCATTGATGAGGAAATAGACAGCGAAAAAACAGTACTAAAAGCAGTAACCGGCTCTAAAAATATATATAAGAACCTGTTCCCGAAATACTATTCCGCAGGCATATGGGATAAAGATACCGGTGCGCCGTATATTGTCATGGAACTTATCAAAGGTATTACATTAAGCGATTTTATTAAAAAACGCGGCCCGCCCAAAAACAAAAAAGAGCTCCAAAATACACTGATACTGGCGGTTCAGATACTTGAAGCAATGCGTCTGCTCCATGGGATGAAATGGGTGAACAACGATATAAGTCCGGAAAATGTCCTGTTACAGGAGACTGATGCGGCAGATTCTATAGTATCGCTGGAAGGGAAAAAGTTTTCACAGATAAAGATGCTGGATTTCGGTATAGCTTCACAGGCTGAAAAAGAAGGTAAAAAAAGACAGCCTGCCGGCAGGCGCGAATATGCTTCTCCTGAGATGAGGCAGGGGAAATACCCCGGTGTTAAAGGGGATATATACAGTTTTGGGGCGGTGCTGCATGAATTACTGACAGGAGTAACTCCTCAAGATGCAGAAGCTGGAACAATTGACAAGTTGCCGGAAGAGTTGAAAAATATTATTAAAAATGCTATTTCCAGTGACCCCGAAACACGCCCGACAGCAGATGATATCATACATAGCATATATGAATACGCTGAAAAGAACGGTATGGATATAAGCCCTGCTTTAAGTGAGGCCGAACAGAAAAGACTTGCCGAAGAAAAGAAACTTGCTGCTGAAAAAGCAGAAAAGTTGCGGCTTAGAGAAGAAAAAAAGTTAACAGAAATAGCCGCAGTACAGAAAACCGCTGCTGTTTTAAGTGAGAAAGGTGTTCTAGATAAGCGGGGTGCTTATATAGATATAAGCCCTGCTTTAAGTGAGGCCGAACAGAAAAGACTTGCCGAAGAAAAACGGGTAAGAGATGAAAAAAAACTTGCCGATCAGAGAAAAGAAGAAGAACGGCTCAAAGAGCAAAAGAGGTTAGCTGGAATAGCCGAAATAGAGAAAGAAGCAGCTGTCTTAAGTGATAAAGGTGTCCTGGATAAACTGGGTACTTACATGGTGCTCCTTAATAAATTAAGGCAGATACTCGGTCTCAGTATGGCTTCAACTGATCCTGATAATATATCACTTAATGTGCAGCTGGAATCACTGGAAAAATTCTATTCGATGATACAGAAATTCGGGAAAACAAAAATAGAAGCGATAGACCAGCTATTAAGGTTGACTCCGCATAAAGTGCCGGCCGCAGTGTCTCTGCCAAAGGGGTTCAGTTATTTCAATAAAAATATAGCAGACGATCCGGACCAGAAGGAAGCCCTTGCCCGGGCCCTGGATCAGGAACAAAAACTGCTTCTGGTAAAAGCGGGGCCCGGTACGGGAAAGACAACTCTTACAGAGGAGATAATAAGACAGTATATAAGAGCGGGTAAAAGGGTGCTGTTTATATCCCATGACCATAAAGCGGTTAGAAACATAGTAGAGAACTTTGCTGATGACGAGTCTGTGCCTGTATTGAGGCTCGCCAGCGATTTCAGCGCTGATAAATTGAGTGACCAGGAACTGAAAGTCTGGGGTAAAGAAGGCTCTGAATTGTTTGTGGAAAGGATCAATAGATCCAAAAGAAACGGATTCGTGTTTGCCGCCACAAATATCAGGAGCAAAACGGATTCCATAATAAGAAGATTCGGCGAAGCGGGGCAGTTAAAATTTGACCTTATAATACAGGACGAGGATTCAAGGACAGACGTCCCGACAGCTCTTGCACCGCTGACCAATCTCGATAAAAACGGGAAGATAATACGGATAGGGGATCATAAACAGCTGCCTCCACCTCTATCAAGGGGAATAGATCTCAGGAAGAATCCCGAATTCGGTGTCATGGAAGAGAGTCTTTTCGCAGAACTGGTAAGACATCTTCCTTATGTCGAATTGAGAACGAATTACAGGGTCAAACCTGAAAGCAGAAAAATACTGGAACTCTACAGCCGGCTGTTCTATGACGGTAAACTTAAGGTACACGAGCATGTGCCGGACGAAAAACTGGATCCGGAAGCGCTGCAGATACTGGATATGGCATCCAGAGAAAAGATAGATAAAAACAAATCGTATTTTAACACAAAAGAAGCAGATACGGTACTTAAAAACATTAAAAAATACTTAAAGGAGTATGCACCTGAAGATTTTACGGTGATCACGCCGTACCAGGCGCAGAAAGATCTGATAGAGAGAAAGCTTAAAGAGAACGGTATAGAAAGTATCCAGGTAACGACGATTGATGCATACCAGGGCGGAGAGAACAAGGTAACACTATTATCTTTAGTAAGGAGCAATACTGAAAAGAGGATAGGGTTCTTGAAAGATCTGAGAAGACTGAACGTATCGATATCAAGGGCGCGGGAAAAACTCATAATCATAGGCGATTTCAAAACTCTTACCAATGCCGTATCTAATGAAGAGGACAGGCTTGCAAGCGGTGTTTTCAGGAATATAAGAGGGTCAAAGGCCGCCGCCCCTTCCCTGTTCGGGCAGTTAATGGATTATCTGCCTATAATAAGAACGGCATTGCAGGGTAAAGAAAGTCTTGCGGCCATAGTCGCAAAAGCCCTCGGACTGGAACTTCCTGCTCTGATCATTCTGCCTGTCAAAGTCCATCGCCTTATCTTTGATGCTGTCCGGGGTTCGGTAGAGAAGCCGAAGGTAATAAAGATCAAGAAGACACCTGCGGCAAAACTTGATGGAATGGATATCATAGAGAGAAGTGTCGGGGAAAGTATAAACAGGCTGGAGGAACAAGGTATTGAGCTTCAGGGGATAAAAGGCATAGAGATAATCAGGGGGCCTCCATTAGAAGGAACCGGCCGGTTCATAACATGGACAGAGGACGGCATTATCCTTGTACATGAGAATTTTATAACATCATCGGAAGCCGGTACCATAGATATAGCCCTGGAACATGAAGCGCTGGAATATAACCAGTATAACGCCCGCCTGGAACAGCTGAAGAAAGAAAGAAAATCCCAAAAAGAAATAGAGGATATCCTTGCAGAGGAGTTCACTCTGTGGCATGAGAGTGCTTATAACGACATCCTTGAAAGGATCGATCAGAAGATACAGAAACAGGAAAAACTGCTGGAAGACCTGAAGAAAGAGGAGTTGCCGCCGGCAGAAGAGATAGCGCCTGTACCGGAAGAGATCGAAGAAAAGAAACCCGAAAAACCTGTTGAAGTCGCACTGAAACCTGAAAAAGCTCCTTCAGTTGAAACGGTTCCTGAAATGGGCGGATACGAACTGGAAGTAGGAGCCAGGGTAAGGGAATACCTGAGTGTGAAATCAGCGCATCATCTGCTGGGATATTTCCTGGAGCGGGCGGATGCCAGGGAACAGAAAGTCATCCTCGATATAATCTTAAACCTTACTAAGGACCGGACAGAAGCGCTGAAAGACGCCTTTAATAAGAAAGTGACAATGGGATCGAGTTCGGCGTGGATACTCGGAGAACTGGGTTCGATCGACAGGCTGGATATATACAAAGAAAGAACAGTCAGCGCGCTTCTTGATATGCTGGATGATAAGAGCGAAGGGAATGTGCTCGGACGGGAGATGGCGCTTCTGGCACTGAATAAGATAGGAGCTAAAGGCGCTGAAGTAAAAAGATATGCCAGGGAAGCGCAATCTGACAGTGATCAAAAAGTCGTTCGCAAGGCGGAAGAACTTCTGAAAGCGATCAGTTTTACAGGCAGCCTGAAGAACATGGTTAAGAATATAAGGCATATGCGTCTTAATTATCTTTCGGAGAACGCAAAGACAAGGGAGACCAGGCTGGATGTAAAACAGTATCTTTTCCGGGAAGATATTATAGATAAGATCGTGAGGGGGGAAATAACGCTGGTAGACGGCCGCGGTAATGAAATACAGGACCGGTATGAGATACTGGAAGTGATCGGAAGCATAGAGCGGATGGTGGGTATACCGTCGTACCGGGAAGGGTTTGAAGCGGAAGGGATTGATCCCGAAGTGGATAATCCTACAAGAAAAGCGTTCGAAGGGATCAGAGATAATTATTCCGGTGAGAAGAGCCTTATAGTCAATATGTCGCATATGGTTACGGATAATACCAAGGCTGCATTTTTAAGTACAGTAAAAGATATAGCAAAAGGAGAAGAAAATATATATTTCATGCAGATAACAACAGGTCTGCGTGACGGCGGCATAGTGCTGGGTAAGGGGAATAATTTCCTTAATTTCTTTAAATTGAACATGCTTGCCCGTAAGAACCTGAAGTCAGCATGCGTAATAGATGCGGATCTGAAAACGGAGATACGGAATGGCCGTGAAGAAGGGATAACAGCAGCCTGGATAAAAGAGTTAATGGATCCTGTCGAATCGGCCGGAGCCGATTTTGTGGTGCCATGGTATTCACGGCACAGGTATGACGGCACTATAACAAACAGCCTGGTCTATCCTCTTATAGCCATGATGCTCGGAGTAAAGGTCAGGCAGCCGATAGCCGGAGATTTCGGATACAGTATGAAGGCCCTGGAAGGCTGGCTGCTGAAGGACTGGGTCGATTCCACCTACGCTTACGGTATAGATAATTTTATGACAACGAGCGTCCTGTTCGATGATCTTAAAGTGGTTGAAACAGTGCTGGGAGCAAAGATACACGCACCGAGTGCTCCGAAACTCAACCAGATGCTCGTTGAAGTGGCAAAGACGCTGTTTGATACAGTTCTTGCCAATAAGAATATATGGGCATCGAAGGCACCGGCGGTTCTCGGGTCGCCTGAGCGTATAGACAACCTGGGATTCCAGGCAGCGCAGAGCCTGAAAGTGGATCCTAATGTGATGAGAACTACATTCATCAACGGGTTTAAGGACGGCGTACTGGAAGGGGAGGAGATGGATGGCGCCCAACGTCGTGAGCTTCTTGAAAATATCCTTGCGGATACACCTGATGTTTACGAAAAACTGAAGAACCTCTGGGAGAGCGACGGCAGGGAGATATGGCAGTCGGAAGACTCGCATATCAATAATGACCTGTGGGTAACAATACTCTTTAAAGTGCTTTCAGCTTACGATCAGGCTGATGATACCGCTAAAATCCGGATAATGGATGTTTTTAAATATGTATATTTCGGTAAAGCCGCATCCTTTGTCTATTTTATTGAAAACAATGTCGACAGATGGCAGGCTGAAGGCAAAGCGGACGCTCAGGAAAGAGCGCACAGACAGGCAGAGGATATGATAGATGATCTTGCCCGGAAGATGTTCGAGAGGCGGAATGAACTGATATCTGGACTTACCGGGGTAGAATCTGTAATTGAAGATGTGACCGCTGAAGGGTTAATGGAGCTTACGGAAGCAGAGCGGTCAGCGGAAGAAAAAGCTGATTTTATCGCTATGAGAGCGCGTAAAATACGCGATATTTCCGTAATAACCGGTGACGGCAGGATTATAAGGGATAACCTGCTGAGGAAATTCATTGAATTCGGTGAACTGGGTTCGGAAATATCTGTTGATACGAAAGGCATTGACCCGGCATCTTTGTCGCCCTCATACATCAAACTGATAATGGCAGCTTCCGAAGTCTATAATATGGAGGCGTCCGAAAAAGATTTAAATGATCCTTCAAAAGCAACTGAAATATTAGCAAAGATAAATGAAAAATCGGCAGAAGCGGCGGGTTTCAGTAAATGGATAGTAGATGAAATAGCTAAAATACGTGATCTCGTAGGTGAAAGTGTCGATATAGTGACTCTTATGCCTTTTACCAATGAAGGTGATATAGCGGGAAGTGTAGTAGAAACCACAAAACAGGGATTGGGAGAATATTTTTCTGATAAAAAGAGCCTGATAATCAACTACGGTGAAACCGGTGTCTCTGCTGAAACTCTGCGGGCATACCTTGAAGATAAGATAAGGAGCGGGCAGCCTGAGGCAGGGTGGATAGTCAACGATCTTGCAGAAGGCGGTGTCATCAGTACGGAAGAAGCGCTTAAGCGGCTCGGGAATCTCGGTGACAAAGAAATAGTCAGCAGGTATCATCCGGAAAATGTATCTAAAAAAACAGGGAGTACGGAGAATATTAAAGTATACACTGCCTTAAAACGCGATGAGATCCGGGGAAAAGGCTACAGCCAGATTGCGGGAATGATAATAGCCCTCTATTTCGGTGCTGACGGGTATGTGTGCTACGATGCGGATCTGAAGAGCATACGGCCTGAGTGGATACGTATCCAGCTGAACCGCGTACTTGCAGGAAAAACAGATCTAACCGTGCCGGATTATATGCGTCATCCTCTTTCTGATGTAATGACAAATAATCTTTCATACCCGATAATGCGGGCATTATACAGGAAAGAGATCAGGCAGCCGACAGCAGGAGAATACGGGATGAACCGCAGTGTAATGGCGCATCTTGTTAATGACCCGTTTATGATGCTGACTGAAAAAACAGCAAGAGGTATAGATAACTGGATAGTATTTACCGCTTTGGCTATGGGGATGGATATCAATGAAGTCAATCTTTCGGTTAAAGAACACAATGCCCGTAAATTGCGGCATGAATTACCTGACGGTACTGTGGTAGGAGCGTCGGAACTCAGGTTCATGGAAGCAATGGATGCGATCGCCGCCGAAGTCGGCCTGCATATGGATTATATAGACAGGGTGGCCGGAGATCAGATAGAAGAGATCGTGAGGTTGTCGGATTCCGAAATGCCGGCAGCTCAGCCGGGAATGGTAATGATCGACTGGCGTGAAAAGATAGATGCGTTCCGGAAAAATTTCAGCCGTTATGAGGATATTTATAAAGAAGTGCTTTCTCCTGGCGTATTTGAAACGCTTTCTGAACTTGCGGAACTGGAAGAATCTGAGATCGAAGATAATTTCTATATTGATCCGGAAACCTGGTCCGAGATCATATACGATTTTCTGATAGCATATCATTTCAGCGGGTTGAGCCGCATGGGAACAAAAACAGAGCCGGGGCTCTTGCCTGCCCTGATGAGGATACATCAGGCTAGTGTAGGTGGTTTTGCAATGGAGTATTACAGGTGGATAGAAAATCATAAAAACCGCGGAGTCAGTGAAGAAGAAGCAGTGAAACGTGCCGGGCATGAAGCAGTTGACTGGTTTAACGAACAGGCGGTATTTTTCGAAGACAATGCCGAAGGATTCCTGAAAAAATGGAAGGAGCATAAAGGTGTCGAAGGAATAGAAGAAACCGAGAAAGAGGAACCTGAACAGAAGATAATAAAACGTAAAGCTGCAACAACGCACGATCAGGTAATAATTGACCGGCTTGAACAGATAGTCCCTGCAGAACTCAGTTCATCCCCGGATGTGCTGTATCATATGGTGCATATACTCCTGCCTGAGCTGCGTGAATATTTTGCTGACGGCACTAAGATAACACCATCAAACGAAAAGGCCGCTTTTAATGCTCTTGTAGAAAACATATCCGAGTATTTTATGGGTTCATTGAGCCAGCAGATAGCGGAAGGGGTATACGGGACGGAGCTTAACGGTAGTCTTATGCATGAACTGATAACGAACCTTGAAAAGTATATAAAGGGCCTGGCCGATGATCCGACACTCAGAAGAAGAAGGGAAATAGAGAGAAAGGCTGAAGAAGCTGCGCTGGAACTGCTTTTAAGGCTGGAGGAAACACTGTATTTCAGGCTTATTGCCGGCGCAAATGAAAAGTACGCCCTGGAGGATATAAAAAAAGAGAAAGAAAAGGCCATCAAGGCCGATCCGAATTCACTGAAAGCCAAAGTGCTTTCCAGGCTGCTTGATAAATGGGAGAACATTGCAGCTGTCAGAGAAGGACTCCATGGACTTAAGAGCGATCCGTTCTTCTTCCAGCTGGAGGGAATAAAATATATCCTTGAGAACAAGAATGTACTTCTTGCTTTTGATATGGGTCTGGGAAAGACATTTACATCTTATGCTGCTTTTGCGAACAGCGGCTGCCGCGATATGCTGGTAGCATGTCCTATAAATGCTGTGCCGACTTGGGTAAAAGAAGCCTACATACATCTTGAAGGAGCAGGCAACAGAGACGAATATGAGATAGTAGTTATAGGTTCGGAAGAATACAGGTTCAGGGATCCCAATATCAGGGCGGAGAATTTCAGGAGTCTATCTAAACCCAAGGAGATACAGAGTTTTCTGCAGGAATGGCAGAGGGAAAAGGCAGCAGGGACCCTCAAGAAAAAGAAAATAGTCATCACCAATTACGATCAACTGAAACAGGCACCCAGACAGGTAGGAAAAGAAACTATCAATATAAAGAGGCTCTTTGAATCCCTCAATGTGGACATGCTTATAGGTGATGAAGCGTATCTTATCAAGAATCCTCTTGCCCAGAGGACAGTAAGTTTTAAAAGACTCGCTGAAAAAGCTGACTATACGCTGCTTTTAAGCGGCCGGCCGTTTTCTAACCATCCCCGTGAATTATACGGTTACCTGGATCTTCTCCTTAAGGAAGATACAGCGTTTACTAAGGAAATACTTTCAGACCTCGGTTTTGGATCGCTCAAAGAGATGCAGGCCAGCATGAAACGCGCCGCATGGTGGGATAACCCGAATAACACTATGAAAGTTTACAGGGTGATAAAAAAGGTCATGCTTATAAGGAAAAGAGAGAATGCTGTTGCCGGGCTGCCCAAGATCAAGAAAGTCGCCGTTAAGATAAATGAAGAAGATTTTACTATGGAGATCGGCGGCGAGATCACTGAAATATCAGATGATAAGGATCTTGCAGAGAGATACATGCAGGGAAAGCGGAATATCCAGAAACTGCGCGGCGGATCAAGATGGGCACTGGAAAGATTATATGCTGAAAATCCGAAACTTGTACTTGGTGACAAAGCAGTAGATTCTCCCAAATTTCTGGTCGCTGATGCGATAATCAAAAAAGCTTTACAGCCCGCCAGGGGCAGGGAATCTAAACAGATAGCGGTTTTTGTCCAGCACAGGGGAACTGCCATGGATTATCATGCCCGGCTGGCAAAAAAATACGGCAAGGACAAAGTGGCGCTTCTTATGGGCGGAATGAGGTCTGATATCAGAGACGATGAGGTGCAGAGGTTCCAGACCGGCGAGGCAAAAGTTATTGTTATAACTATCGATTCGGCGCTTGCTATCCATCTGACAGCGGCTGATCAGGCTATCTTTATGTCCCTGCCGGTAACACCCGATAAGCAGGATCAGGCAATAGCGAGGATCATCAGAATAGACCGTGCAAGGAATAAACCGGGACAGGTCAAAGAAGTATATATGCTTAAGGCTCCGATAGACCAGAAAATCGAACAGGAACTGCTTTATCCTAAACGCTACAGGATGGAACTGGCAGAAGGCGGTATTACCGTTGATATTGAAGAGAGCGACCGATTGCTCAAGGATCTCGAGATAGCGGCAAAAGAGCTCGAGGTAAAAGAATATAAAAAAGAAGAACAGCAGATAGACTGGGGCAACATAGAAATAACAGAATTCGATTTCAAGATAGATGATAGCAAGGACAAAGAAAACGAACAGGCCCGGGTAAAACAGCTGTGGTCGCAATTCTTCAAAGACGTAGGAGGAAATATAGGTATAAGGGAGAGTTACGATAAGGAAAAATCAAAATTTACGGTCAACCTTGATATGGCGACTTTCAGGAACGGTATTACTGTAGCTGCAATGAAAAAGGACCGCGGTTTTGTACTTGGATATTTATATGCTATAGCAAAACCGGGTGCTGAAGATACCATAATGATAAAAGAAGTAGGTATAAACAAGGATGTAATAAAGGGGGGGATAGATCATTCGAGAATGGAAGAGGAGATGTATATAGCTCTTGTTGAAATAGCCAAAAAGCAGGGCAAATCAAGGATAGAATATGTAAGGGACGGAAGGGAAATAGTAGAGGTTATTTCCGAGGAGGCCAGGAAACTGGACATGCTCCGCCGGCAGGAGAGAGAAGACTCTGGTGTGAGAAATCTGCAGAGAAAAATAGCTGAACTGCTTGAAGAGGCAAGAAAAGACGATTATAGACTTACCGGAAGAAGAATATACCGTATGATAGAACTGCTTGAGGAAGCAGAAGCGTTTGATCCTGTGTTTGCGGATGATCTTATTGAAGTGATGGATCTGATGCTTTTTCATACGGCTCCCGGTTCATGGCGCAAGGTAGACGGGCTCATAGAACCGCTGGCAAACTATAATGCCCGGGTCAATGAACTTAAACGGGATGACGAAAGAATTTTAAAACTGAACAAAACTCTGGCTAAAAGCTGGGCAAGGCTGCTTTCTTTAGGTATGAACAGCGGCGCAGAAATAGATATCCCGGATGAGATGCTCGAGATAATAGTAAAATCCGAAGAATTTGCCGTAATGCTTTCCAAGGGACTGACTCATAGTACCACAAAAAGGATACTCAATAATCCTGTTACTCACACTGAGAAATTCATCAGGGATTATCTTGAAATGACGGGTTGGCTGGTACTTATAGATATGCTGTCAGAACTGGATGCAAAAGCACAAAACGGGGAGTATCTGCCGGGGAAAGCCCGGGAACTCTTCCAGATCATCAAAAACGCAGGAGAGCTGTATGCTTATGATGCCAGCGTTTATATGGGCAAGGCTTTTTATCAGCGCGCTTATGCAAGGCTTCTGCTCACACATTTCCTGAGAAAAACCGGGATAGGCGATAATGACGGTGCTGTGCGGGAGACACTGCTCGATCTTACCTCGTATACCGGGGCGCCCTTCAGAGGCGCGACAGGTGTCCGTCCGAGGTTTGGCGCTGTTGTTGAACTTCCGTATATGTACGGTTTGGCCATTTCTCCTGTAACCGTAGACGATAAGGGTGAACAGGTCGTTAATGAAGATGCACAGAAACAACTGGAGATAATATTCGAGTTCGAGTTCACTGTGGTTCCGCACGAGGCAATGCATCAGCTTTCCCTGATGGTCAATCGTAAAGGCTTGTTTGCTCAGCTTAATGCTGAACTTATACCATTCAGGATAGATGAGAAAAGCCTTTATGAAAGACTTCCGCAGGCCGGCAGCGGGTTCTGGGAAGATATTGCCCTGCTCGGAGCGTCTATCAATGACGGGGAAGCGCTGATAATAGCTGCAGAGCTCAAAGGAATAGACATAGGAGAGATAGTAGAACGCGTGAAAGAACTCGTGGATAAAGAGGGCGATACCGCAAAAGATGCCGAGATAACGGAAGCGGAACTGAGTCTGATAGAGATGAGCCTGCACGATCCGGAGACATTCAATAAGCTGGGTAAAGATATTGACAAGGGGATAAAAAGAGGGCCGGATAAGGAAAAGCCCGCAATCCGGCTTGCCGAAAAAGAAGGGGAAGAAGAGAAAGAAGGGGAAAAAGAAGGGGAAAAAGAAGGGGAAGAAGAAGAACCCCGAATGAGTAGAATAAGGGCTTTTCTCTCCGGGGTGAGGATAGCTGCAAAGTATGAAGGCGACCCATTCAAAGCATATAAAAGTATTTTCAGTTATTTCGGGAAAGATACGAAATTCGGCCCACTTGAAAGAGCAAAAGATTTCGATGAACTCATAGAGAAACTCAGCCAGTTGTATGCTGATTTTCTTAAAGGAACACCTGAAGCCAGGTTCAGGACATATGAACTTGGCGCGATGCTCAGCGGATTCATTTATTATCATGCAGATGGTGATCCAGAGGCGATGATATTCCTGCAGAGTGTTTTTACCAGGCTGCCGGAACAGGGCGGGCTTGATCCTAATACCGCTGTCGAAATACTCAATAGGAATACTGAGGAGGATATACGGCAGATAAACAGGAAAATAGCAAACGGGGAAAAGATTGATTGGGATGAGTATCTGCAGGAAGCAAAGGTACCTGTGGAATTCCGCAGCATGAGGGTCAGGGAACTTGTGGGAGAAGAGATCAAGGGAACTATCATGAACGTGCTGGAATCAAACGGCATATACTGGGTAAGCGACCTATTGAGAAAGACTAAGAAAGAGATTAAATCAATAAACGGTATAGGGGCCCGTACCATAATGATGCTTGACGACGCGTTGAGAAAAAAGCTGGATATAATGGAAATAGGCATGGAAGCCATCGAAGGCGCCAAGTGGTTCAGCGAAGGGTCCATAGAACTTATTCACAGAAGGCCGAAGAGGGGCCCTGTGACCCTCAGGGAACTATTCGAGAGAGAAAGAAGCGCGAAAAGAAAACTTCCTGATGACCTGATGGATCTGCATGGAGGACTTACAGTTGCGGTAAAGGTGTCAGATGATATAAAAGACCTGCCTGATGAAGTTGTCAGAGGTTTGAGTGATAAACTAAACCTTGAATTAGGTGATATAGTACAGGATGAAAGATATACAGAACTGAAAGGTCCTTATATGACGATCCGTCCGAGGGACCTCAGTTGGGACATGGGCGCCAGGTGGGGTAACCTGAGCAGGCTGGACCGGTTCCGTTCTGACAGGGATATAAGCGAGAATGTATCGTTTGCCGGCTTTAAGAAGACGCTGAATACTGTTGTAAACGGCCACTGGCTGAGTCAGCATCTGAACAGGAACGGAAAAGACTGGTTCAAGACAAAAGTAAATTCGCTCAGCAGACTTGCGGTAAATACCTACTATAGTTCGCGGCACAAATCGCAGACAGCAAAGAACATAAAATTCCTTGCCGTTCAGGGTGATTATATACTGAGCGATCAGACTGATTCGATTGATTTCGTTGTAGCTGTAGAAGATGCAGCTAGAAATGACAAGATTATCAAAAGTACTGAGAAACTCAAAGACAGCGAACTTGATATAATGGAATTCGTAAGATCAAATCTTCCACGTGAACTGAGAGAAAAAGAGATAAAGATAAGGGTCGTGGACTACGGCTGGTTCAGGGGTACTTCGAAGGATGAAGTCAGGAGTGAACTCTGGTTCAAGCTCATAACAGGCGGGGTGGTACTCTTCGGTTTGAAGATGAACGATCTCAAGCAGTTCACACTGGATAATGTACCCAAGACCGATTTTCTGAAATATGCAGGTGAACTGATAAGATCAGTGATGACAGGTAATCTGCCTGAAAACCTTATCCGTGCCCGTCTTTACCTGATCAACCTGCTATTGAGATATTCTATGGATATAAGTTCGGACAGGATAAACGATGATCCGCAGCTTTTTAACTTGAAGAAAGCTGAGTTGGGCGAATTCCCGGAAGATAAAACAGATATATATGGTATGACTGCCGCAGCAGATCCGGATACGATAATAGGCCATACTCTTATGCTTTACGGTATGGCGACGGATTACAGAACGGAAGAAGCTGTGGCGAGCATACTCATGAGCGCTTCAAGAAAACCCGGTGTGCGTGCTCCGGGTCTCGGAGGATATTTTACGGGAGGCGCCGAGATACTCGGCAGGCTGGGATTCAGGTCGGTAAGAGGTATGGAGGCGGTAGACCGCGATACGGCGGCTGATTTACTGGAAAGGATCGACAGGGAAGAGAACAGGATAGACACCGGCCAGGAAAAAGAATATATCAAACGCCTCAAGGTTATGACCCCTGTCGGTACGGAGGACATAAAATGGAAAGGCAACAGTATCGTCAAGAATGATGTGTTCGGCAATGAATATAGTTTCGAGGTGCTTATAAGAGATAACCCGGAATTTATATCACAGCCCAGTCGACATAACCTTGTCACAATAATACCGAGTGCAGACAGCAGGAAATACACAATGGTTTTACAGAAAGCTCTTTTTGAGATAGATCCCCGTATCCTGAAGAGCCTCGTTCTTCCGATTGTGGTTCACCAGGTGCTCTTGATAGCTGATCCTAACCTGGATGCTTCGTGGGTACCCGGCACACCGGTCTCACTTACGAGATTTAAGCATGTAAGTGAAGGTAAATATATAAGATCGGTCAGCAACAGTGCCCAGGCTAAAATAAGAAGAGCGCTCAGGGATTATAACCTGTCGATACGCTGGAAAATATTAAATAAAAATATTGAAGAACTTCTCAGAGTACAGGAAGAGTTTGCGGAATTTGCCGAACTGAGTCCTGAAGAAGCCGAAAGAAGAAGAGAAGACCGGGAGCTTGAAGAAGAAGAAAGTGCCCGGCAGGAAGGCCGCGAGGTGATCGAAGATACTGAAGATATGCTTGAGCCGGAACAGGAAATACCGAGCGCGGCATTGGATATTCTCGGTATTCCGCCTGCAGCGCCTATAATAACGGACGATATCAGCCCGGAAGAAGAGAACGAGCGGCTGTCTCAGGCACTTGCAAAACATATAATAAAAAATAACCTTGCGAGAAGAGTCATACTTGAAGGCGATGAAAGCGATGAGATACTGAGGTTGCGCGCATCTGTGTTTGCGGCAAACGGTATATCAGTAAAAATAGTCAGAGCCCCCGTACCGGTACTCTCGGATTATATCAAGCGTAAAGACGGGTTTTACTCCTTTGCCATGTCGGGAGGTAATATACTGACCCTTGAGGGAAATGTTCTGCCTTTAAAGACAATGGATAAGATCGCACATGATGCTATAACTCTTCAGGCATTGGCGACGATGGATTATGATGCTGCCAAGGGATTCGGAATAGTGACAACAGAAACAATAAGCAGTGCGGATTATGTGGGAAACCTTCAAAATGATGTGCCTGTACTGAAGCAGAGAGGCAGGCCGCGCATAATAGCGGATTTGAGAAGAATATCCGATGCCAGCCACAAAAGAGGACTAAGGGAGATATTGGAACATCTTGGTATAGCAGAAGGATTTCTGCTTACCGGAGGAAAAGAGGAATCACTGAAAGAAGCAGTAGAGGCAAGTGATAACCAGGTTATAGGATGGGCTCCTGATTCGAGCGGCCAGAAGATGACGATTACGGATGTGGATGGAACTGTTATCAGCGGTGATGATCTTACGCTTGTTTTTACTTATTACCTCAACAGCCGTGATTACCGGGAGAGTGCGGGAAGATCATCTGAAGATACTGTTTCAGTGATTAAGAACATGCGCGATACCATGTTGCTGGAAGAACTCGCCGGTAAGCTTGGGGTGGGATATGAAGAGCTGCCGTACTGGGAGGAATCGCCGGATTATTCGGCGGGTGTTTCGTGGAGGACTACGCATGATACGCTTGCCCAGGCTGCCCTGGCTTCAGAGATAGTATCGAAATACAAAAGTCTGAGTTCTTATCTTGAGACAGTCAGATCAGAGACAGAAATGAGTATCGGCGGCAGTGTGTATACAAATGATGCAGAAAAAGAGTTTGCTCATATAACTCATGAAAGAATAGTCAATACGGATCTTGATGTAAAGAATATAGGGGAAGGTTCCCTGCAAGGGATATACGATCCCCTGGGTCTCGGCCTTGATCAACGGCAGGGGCCGGCAGAATTCACTACTAATTACGGCAGGGGAGTAAGAGTAAAGCTGTCTGACGGCAGCAGGATAGTATTTTCTTCGATAAAGAACGGTTATTCGGTGCGGGTAGAATCACATAACAAGAAAACGGCGGATAAACTCATGAAAAATATAGGTTCATGGTTTGCTGCCGGCGCAAAAAGAAGCAATCTGAGGACATACCTGAGCGTAATAGGCGGTATAGGGATCACCATAGCAGCTTTCGGGATCTGGATCGCGTTTGCGAGCGCCCCTTTTGATTTTGCAGGCGACCTGCTGGGAAACAACCTTCCTATGATAAGAGAGATACTAAACGGGTACCTCTGGAATATCATAGACCCCTTTGTTGAGCTGATAGGCAGGTTCATGAGGATGTTTAACCTGTTCGTACCGACAGGGTTCAATGATCTAGCCAGGATAATAGTTGCCTGTCTTATCCCGTCAGCTGTTTTCAATATGATAATGACACTCATACATAAAGTTGCGGTAGGCAGAGCTCTAGTAGGCCCGGATGCTTCAAAAGATCATCCTCTTCTTAAACATCTTGAGAAATATCCGGATATGGAAGGCAGAAAAAAACCCGGTGCAATTATACAATGGGCCCTGATGAGGTTTAAATACGATGAAGGAAGTACGGTAGAAGGGCACTGGGAAGTCTTTAAGAGAAGTTTTATGAAGCTTCCGCAGGCGCTTCAGGTGCTTGCTATGAGCTATATCCGCGTGTCTCCTAAAACAGCTCCACTCTCTAAAGCGTTTTCAACAGGACTCTATTACACATTGGGATTTTTGTCCGGTATATTCCTTAAGATGCTCATGGCAGTATTCTCACCTCTCAAATTCATGGGAATGCTTATTCTGGAAGCACTTATGCTTAGAAAAATAAGAGAAGAGGATGTACAGATAACAGAATCGGTTATCAGCAGCCTTGCCGAGTTTACGGATGATACAAAGATAAAGAATACATTTGATCTCAGGGTCGGCGATGTTACGGTAGTACCTGACGGTGACGGAATCGTATTCCAGGGTCTGAATATCAGGACACTGGGGTACAATACACTGGAAAAATCTCCTCTGGATGTTGACCGCTATGATGTAGCGCGTTACAATAACCAGTATAAACTTGGGATAAATAAATCCTGTTTTGCCGCCGCAGGTATCGAGGGGCACGAGATCGCGAAAAAATATCTGATGGGAAGGAGGATAATAATCCTGCTCCAGAAAAACCGCGACGGTACGCTTGCCATAGATAACGCGAAGAACAACAGGAACCTTGCACATTTCTATATAAGAGACGATACGGATCCCACAGGCCGCCGATGGGTACTGTGGGCGCATAAGATAACAGAGGAACTGGGAGGCCAGGACGGTTGCGGGGATAATTCCTACGTAAGAGACAGGGCAAGAGATAATCCCGATCAGGTGATAATAAAATGGGATAACAGGTATAAACATCTCCAGAAAGACCTTCCCGAACTGCCGACATACCTTACTATAGGAGAACCGTTAAAAGCGCCTGAAGTCGAAGAGGAAAAAGAAGATCTTCCGCTTGAATATGCTGAAGCTGAAGCAGTGCCTGGTATAGCGCCGGTACCGGAAGCTCCGGGAGTTGTCTTTGACCAGGATACGCTGATGGAAAAGACTATAGAAGTACTTTCCGGAGTAGAACAGGACGACTGGCTCCGTAAACCGCTTGATGACATAGTGAAAAACTTAATGGGCTGGGCAGAGCTCATGGATGAATTCGAAAAGTTCGGTGTTAACCCGAGAGAAATACTGGAAATATGGCAGTACACTTTTACAAGAGACTCGGTAGGCTGGTCACTTTCCGGAAAATACAAGAAGATGAAACCGCCGAGACTCAGCGCGAAACAGGAACAGCTCTTTCTCGAGTATGAGGATATAAGCAGGATAGAGGACCAGACTGCCCGTGAAAGGCTCACAAAACAGCTGAAAAAACTCTATATTACAAAATTCGGTGATATCGCAAAGATAAAAGAAGCAAAAACTGACAAAGAAAAAGCAATAGCTGAAAAAGAAGTAGCAAGAATCAAGCAGCAATGGTTCTGGGCCAGGTACTGCTGGGATGATGTTTCCAGGGAAGCTGTTCTCGGCCGGCTGGTAGGATGGAGCCATGTTATTGCGCAGATCTACAGGTTTTCCGGTACTCAGTCCCTGATGATAAGTCCGGAAAGTCTTATAACGGATAATCCTGATAAGATCAGGTTTCTTATGATAGACAAGGGAAGTTCGGCTCCGGTGAAACTCGAAGCGGGTGATCTGGAAAAGATGAATCTTTCTTCTGCGGAAATAGACAAAATAGAGATATTAAGAGTAGGAAGAGGCTGGATTGAAAACAGTTCCAGGTCCTGGGATATACTTACAGAATATCTTTTTGGATTGACACTTTTCGGAGAGATACTGACAAAACATTCTCTTGTAAAAGATTCCGCGACAACCGAAGCATGGGAATCGCTTTCCGCATGGAAGTCCATATACCTCAATGCAGCTGCAAGGTTTATAACAACAGCTTCAACCGCTGAACCCGATATTGATGAAGATACAGCGGATTTTGAGCAGCTCAAAAGTGCAAAATTTGCTTTGGCAAACGAGATACTAAGCGAATATTACAGGGTTATAGATGAAGACAGGAAGGTCATAGAAAAAGCGCCGGTTAAATGGGGCGAGAAGATAGCAGTTGAAAACCTCAAAGATGCCATGGTATATATTGCAAAATCACGTCTGCGCATTGCTTTTGGAGAAGCTTTTGAGGCGTTCAAAAAACCTACTCCGAGGATACTGGGAGGAATACATAAAGGCAGGGTTGTTTCCAGAAAAGATATGGAAGATATACTCAAACCGCTTGCGGGTAACCAGGAATTCATGTTCAGGGATTTTTCTCTAAAACTTGAAAAGGCGCTTGATATGCCTGCAGGTACTGTAAGAATGGGTGAATATTTCAAAAAGAGAACAACTGAAGAATACGGTAAGACCGTAATGATCAGGATGAGCCAGGCGATAAAAGAAGACGGTACTCCTCTGTGGGAATCTCCCAGGGATTATTCGGGCGACCTGTTTAAATGGGGTTCACTCGTACGTGCCGGCCCCGTGAACCTGGCTACTTCAAGCCATGATGCCTATGAACTTGTCCTTCATCCCGCCCTGTTCCAGTTAGACCCGCATACATTCAATTTTGTCATAAGATTCTTTATGGATCAGATAGACATATTAGCAAGAGGAGAAAAACAGCTCAACGAGGTGCGTTATTCATCTTTCGAAAAACTTCAGAAATCAAAAAAACTCGACAGAAAGAAAAATCTTACGGATGCAGAAGTGATTTCAGCAAAGCTCAAGATACTGGACAGGGGAGTTGTAACCGTGGTCCTCAGGGATAATGAGGAATGGTTCGATATAGACGGCGAGGGAAATGTAGAGATAGAAGTGAAGGATGATTACCGCCGGGCGGCGCAGGGAATATCCGACTTTGTCGCTATTACGCTGGAAGACATTGTCATAAGTTACGCTTCGGCGTCTTCAAAAGAGGCAGCTGAGGAAATGGCAAGAGTATTTGTCGCTAACGGAAAAAAAGTAGTTTTTATCGATGAAGAGATAGAGCCGGGAAAAGCCATTGACAGCCTGCTTCCGGCCGATGTGAGCCCGATCTTGCGCATATATGTGACTCCGGATACTGTCCGGGTGCGTAACGGCGAGGGGGGTATGCTTAAAAAGAGCATAACCAATAAACTGGCCCTGTTTATTTCCAGTGCACAATATGCTTCATACGCGTCAGCAAGCCTTAAAAAGAGCAAGTTCTTCAGGTACCTGTCTCCCGGTCTTCTGGCAAGCACAGAAGCAGCCGAACTTCCGTCGGCACCGAAAAGAAGACGTTTTACGCTCAGATGGCCGTTCTGGTTCACTTCCATAAATGTGATATTAGCGAGCGCGGCATTTCTCCTAATCATCGCTGCAGTACTGCTCCCGTACATGCAGCCGCAGGTTACCGCGGCAATGCAGGCATGGGGAGTAGAAGGTCTTGCCAGGTATATGACCCATTTCTTCCTCAGAAGTTCTGCCTGGTGGGTAGGTATAGCGAATGCCTATTTTTCTGTTGTTATAGTCAATGCTGCAAGGGATTTACTGACACGTTTTATACCTGTATTCATAGGTACTTATATATTAAGAAAAGACCGCGGTCTGCGCGAAGAATTATCCATATACGGGGACACTAAAAAATTCCCGGGACTCAAGAACCATTTCAACCTTGTAGAGATCACTGATCTCGGCGCAGTACTTGTAAACAAAAGCATATTGTCGAAGTTCCCGAAATGGATGCAGATGGGATTATTCCAGGTAGAACTGAGTCTGGCAAGAGGGATGAAGAGGCTGGAATTCCTGTTGACTACAAACCATTATTTCACTATACGCAGGTTCTTCTGGCTGATACGCATGCTGCTTCTGGAACCGTTCTTTGTTTTTGGAAACATGCTTCGTTCATTAAACCTGTTTATATGGCCGGATACCGATTTTGTCGAATACAATGATGCGGTAAATTCTCTTTCGCAGGATGTGCTGAATAACTATGATGTCAGGGTAAGTCAAGTACAGGAATATATTTCTACCAAAAGCGTGCTGCTGAAAGACGGTACCCAGATATTCACTGAACTGCCCAAGGTTTCGGAAAAGGGAACACAACCGGAACTTATGAACGAATCCCTTTTGAATGCCAATGACAAAGTAATCGTACTGATACCAAAAACAGCCGATATGACCCGCAGAACGGTCGAAGGATTTATATACAAGCTGACGGAGGTAAAACCTTCGGGACAGCTTGTATATTCCAGTATTCAATCGCAATATATAAGATCCAAAATAACTGAAGGAGATTACGGTGAACTGCCGGAAACTTTCTTCACTCTTCAATCGCATATAGATGTTCCCATAAGGCAGAAACCTGTCAGTAAAGAGGAACTCCGGAAAGCCAGAAGGCCGGCATTTATCTGGTTAATAATGGGCATAATACCTTCTGCAGTAGTAGTTCTGCTTGTATTCACAGCTCCTTTTCTCGCTGTATTATCAACCATAGGGACAGCAATAGCTGCAGTTGCGGCAGGCGCGGGATTCAGTGTCTTTGCCACTGCCAAGGTTATCAATGCTGCGGTTTTTCTTGGTATGATGGGCGGTATTTACACTCTTGCCAGGATAGCAGCACTTTCACTGGGAGAATTTATTAAGAGCACATTTGCCCGGAGGGAGAAGATGATCAGAGCCGGCGTTCTTTCGCCTATGGCAAACATGATAATAGAACGGCTTCTTCCTATAGCAGTGACTTTTTCGATGCTCTATTTTATACGGCCGGTATTCATGAAATTCTATAAATATCTTACAGAAGTGATTGAAAAAGGAGAAATAGAAGAGAGACTGACATTTACTATGGACGACATGGAACTCAGAAGAACTTTTTCGCAGCTGGGAGTCGGCATAGACGTTGCAACCACAGAGGTGGGAGAACGTTTTATGAAACTCTATGAAAAGATACCGGGACTCAGCGCCGAATTAAAGAGCGGTGTCAATACTGATCTCAATAAAACTGTGCAGGATATAATTAATCCTTTTAAAAATCCGTCACCGGCAGATATTCCTAAAACTCCGGAAGACCTGAGAGATTCCCTTATGGATTGGCTGAATAACATGGAAGATCTGCTTGAAAGACAGTGTAAAATGCTGAAAATACCGTTTACACGGGGTAATTTTTCAAGAATGGCTGTAGGCGAACTGACAGAGACACCGACAAAACAACTAGCTGATATAAAAATTATGGAAAGAACATTCGGCGGTATAATGGATTATCTTGAAAAAGAAATTTTTGCCAAGGTGCCTGCCATGACCCTTAAGATACTCGATCCCGAGGGTCTGCTTGAGCCGACAAGAACCGCATTCAGGGCTAAGATGCTCTCCCTTATACCGGATTCCTTTGAAAAGCACGGGCTCCCGGGCATATATTCTGTTCTGCCGGAAGGAAGTGATATAAGGTCGGGTATGATCAACGAGTTGAGAGAACTGAATGCAAGTGTACAGGCGCTTGATAATATAGACCCGAATTCGCCGGTATTAATAGAGAAAGGGTTGCTCAGGGTCGGTGAAAGCGTGGAGTCTCTTCTGGAAAAACTTTCCGTAAGGCGTACGGGAATAATGGACCGGATAGTGGATAATCCGTTAGTAGAGAAATACCTTAAAGAAGAAAACATAGATATTTCCAGATGGCGTACCCTCACATCGGAATACCGGTACGGTGATCTCATGGAAAAGATACATGGCATAATAAGAAGCGTGCCCAAGGATGAGATGGGCGGCGCTACTATTCACGAGGCGTATACAGAAGCGATGAAAGCGCTCAATACAGGACTGGGAAGTTATGTCAGCAGGCAGGTTGAAAGTATACCGTATCTTACAAAATTGATATTCGAGATGCCGGTAGAAAAAGAAGGATTTAAAGCATTGGCAAAAGCTGTTGCAATGGACCTCACTAAGGGCGGGCTCAGTGAAACATATGACGTCCCGTCCGGTATAACAGCTGATGTTGTTAAGATAATAGACAATATCAGGAGTGATGAAATACGCTATTTCCTCGTTAAGGCACTTCTCGTACATAAGGGGGTAATAGCTCCGGTAGTCCATCTGACAACTAATGATGCCGAACTTACCCGGCGGCTAACTCTTCTCTTTGACAGCTCGTTTGCCAAAGTTATAAAGTCGGAAGATCTGGGTGATTTTAAGGAAGCAATGGAGACTTACTATAAGGGGCTGGACAGGATATTGGGCGAAATACCCGGATATGCGAAGGGAACGGGTGTAACAACTGTAACACTGGCAGACGGCACGGTGATAAAAGTGGCTGCTCCCGGCCAGTACGGCCGTTCAGGTGACCTGCAGGATCTGCATGAAGTGCTGAAGGAGACTTTGAAGCAGCAGAATCTCAAGGAATGGAAAGAAGTTGTCGCCAGGGGAGTAGGAGCCGGGGTCGATCTCAGTATAACTAAAGGAATAAGTGCGATAGTAAAGTTTGTAAAGAAACTGTTTACTGACGGAGAACTGGATCTCAAAGTTTCCATGGTCAGCAATAATTTTGTGTCTATGGTAAACAAGGTAGTTTACCCCGCGCTGTCTAACCTGCAGCAGTCTCCTGACCTTATTACCAGTAACGCTCCTAATTTTTTCCTGGCTTCAATACAGGATCTGGATGATCCCGATCCTGTTATAGACCAGCTTATTAAAGCTCACGAGGCTATGATAGCAAAGGCCCGGCTTATAACAGCGGATTCATCTTTTGGCAGTGAAGTAGAGGGACTGGCTGAAAAACTTTTCCAGAAAAAGTCAGTAAATGACTATTATGAATTTGCTCAGAAATATGCCGAGTATCACGAAAGGCGTATAGAATTTCTTAAGGAACTGGCGAGAAAAACGGGGGCAACTGTTGTTACTGACAAGATGATGGATTCCCCGGCGGATATGGACAGGCATACGCGGCTCATGCACAATGAATACGAAAGAGCCAAACAGAGCCTTGCGATCGGATTAGGTAAAGCTGCATTGAGTTCGGCACTCGACGGAGATCTCGGCGGCGGCTCGGCTGAGATGCTGGTAGGCAGGGTATGGGATCTTATTCAAAAGAACACAATAGTAAAATTCAAATTTGCTACCGGTATGGCTGAAAGAGTGGGATCGGATTTCAAAGAAATAGACAGTGTAATGGATACGCTGGTTGACAGGGATATCAGTTCTCTCGGCGGAGCGGTATACCTGGCATTCAGGGGAGTGACTAATCTGAACGAACTTGTCCAGGAGCATATAGATCCGCAAACATTAAAAGTTGTGCCTGCCAGTATGGATATAGTCAAGGATCATTTTGTAAGGATAATAAATTATATGAGGGCGCAGGCCATATATAAGAACCCCGCCGAAGCTGAAACTATTAACAGGGTGGTTAACAGCGAGATAGCCAGTATAGAGAGCAAATATGCGGGTTATATAAAGAATAATGACTGGAGTGACGGGGATTTTTCAAGGTTCTATATTTATCTCGGTAAATTTATTAAAGCTACAGATGATTCTTTCGGGAATGTCATGAGGACTGCCGGCGGTAGTTATATAGGGAATCCTATATATAAAGCATACCTGGGCACCCTGGGAAATGTACCGCTTGACAGCAGTATATCCGGATTAACTATAGAGGATGTGAAAGACGGACTGAGCAGGGCAGAAAGGGATATTGAAAAGAAGGTAGTCTATTCCATGACCCGGAATCCTCTAGGCAATACTGAACTCAGGGAATCCTCCGAAGGATTGAATAGTTATTTCGGCAGGGTATTTATAACCGACAAGTTCAGCCGCGACGGCAGTCTTATAGTGGAGAGCATGACAAATGCGATAAACATACTCAGCAACAGGACAGGCATGACAGCTGTACTTAAATCAAAGTTTGCGGATTTCCTCAATATAACGCCGGGGACGTCAGGAGCAGTAGCTGTCACTAAACTGGAAGCAGCAGTAAAAGAACTCGACAGGGTGATGATGGCTGTATACGAACAAAAGGGGCTTCCTTATTATAGAAATCATCTGCATGGCGTATTAGCCGGTTCAATCGATTACAAACAGATCGGGACGAATGATCTGATAGATACTTTCCAGAAAGTAATCATAGAGACGGGGCAGAAACTTACTACGCTGCAGGGGTCTCCTGATCTAAGTAAGACTTTCTTCGCTGAACACTCCGAAAGACTGACAGACGCTATGGCAGATTCAGATGATTTTGCGGCGTTCAGGGTAAACTCTGCCCGCGATACAGGAAATTTTATCAAACTGATACAGATCGTCAGCGGGAACCGCGTAGGCGATATAAATGTAGGTAATATATTTGACGGGAATACAGTACAACTGGCTGATGTGGAAGATTATGCGAGGCAGATGGAAACAGTATTACGGAAAGGCGGATTAGCTTTTGACAAAAACGACCTGGTAAAGATCGCGCGGGACGGTATAATAAGCGGAGAATATGATCTTGAAACCCTTAAGAATATCTATTTTGCTATAAGAGTCAAAGCTCAGAGTATAGCACTGGATGCATTATTTAAAAAAATAATGATGCTCGGACGGGACGAACTTCTGACAGTGCTGCCTAAAGGGATATCCGAAGAAACAGCAGTAGTAGATGATATAATGACAGGCGGCGTGGTGAGACTTGAAGACGGCCGTCCTTTTAATATAGCCGGCGCACCGAGGTCTGTTGACAGGGATGATATTCTGGATGCATTGCGCGGAATAGCGGGTAAGTCCGCGCTTCTCCCCAAAGGAACAGAGATCAAACTGCTGATAACCGGTACCGGCGATGCATATATATACGCCAAGAATTCAGTAGGTGTATATGAAAGTGTAAATCATAAAATGTTCCCCATGCAGAAACTTGATGTTAATATGCCTCCTGTATTGAATACAACAGACGGGTACATCAACCCCGACCGGTTTCCGATAGAAGGTATGGATGCAAGCGTCTCGCCGGAAGAAGCCAGGGAACTTCTGGACAGGCTCAGGGCGACTTCAAAGAATCTTGCGTATATAACCTATATCCTCTCAGGAGGCACGAATGAAGGCGGGGAAGCGTACAAAGCTATAATGAAAGAGGCTGTGCGTTATTTTGGAAAAGGAGATATGTCTTCGTCGGAACTCAAAGAGCTGGGACTTAGTGAGAAGGATATAGTAAAATTCAATCCGGCCCGGCTCAGAGAAGATTCTATTAAACCTTTCTTTGAGAGTGTAGCGGGCCCTGTATCTGAAGTGATCAGGAAAGCGGGCGGAACTGTTACTGAAAAAGATATAACCGATGCTATTGCTTATAAACTCCAGCTGGCGCATAAGCCGCAGATGCTGGCGCTCATACTCGAACTGGAGGTGTTCCCTCTTCTGAGAGACATGCTGGGCGAACCGATAGACCTTGCTGATTATAATGCCCCTGCGATCTTTGATCTTGCCATGGCCAAGGTATATACACCGAAAGCGTTTATACCTAAACATAATTATATGATGGAATATGTGCTCTCAAAGATGGGGGAATTGGAACTGGATACTGTAGATCTGAAGACCCGTCTTGCAGGCATAGACTGGTATGACAGACTGCCCACAATAGACAATGTGACAGGACATACCGGGGAAGTCTTCGACATATATGACAGGTTCTTTACAAATGAATTCAAGTCCAGGGGACTTGCCTATGAGAGCAGCCTTAGCGAAGTAAAAGATGAACTGAAAGGACTTGTATCTTCAGGTAATGAAGACATAGCAGTCATGAAGAAGGTATACAATAAAGGTGTAGAAGAAATGGGCAGGCTGCTCAGAATACTGCGCAAAATGGAAGAACCTGAAGGATTGCTTGCACAGGCCGTAAGTGATATAGGTGCAGAAACGCTTGAAGATAAAGGTATCCTGGCGGCAGGCGCTATTGCCGGCGGTACAGAGAAAGGCGGCCTGCGCAAAATAACGAGTATAGTATGGCAGTCATTCAAAGGCGGATTCTTTAAGTCGCTTCCCTACATAGTGTTCCTCAGCAGTCTGATGCTGATAAGTAAACCGTTTGCCTTTTTTGTTATAGGTCTCAGTGTACTTAATGTCTTAAGGAGTCTGCGATATTTTCTCGGAGGGTATTTTACCCTGCTTAAAGGATGGCGGAAAGATATAGATGAACTTACGGTGCGCAGGGCGGATAGTGTAGACTTGAGGTTCCTTCCTGCGGATAAGATGCAGCTCTTATTCTTCTCACCCATGATACTCAGCATGCTGCTGCCTCAGATAAACAAACTCGATCACCAGTATAAAGTAGAAGTGATACAGAACTATCTTTCAAGGCTCGGGGAAAGGTCCCGGAACTCAATATTAAAACGCGCAAAATACAGGATAAAGATAGACAACTGGTCAAACAGGCATCCTGTGCTGGGATTTATAACTCTTATGCGTCTCAACAGTGTGAGGGAATTAATAATACCGGCTATACCGGTTATCGTAAGAGCCGGCAGATTTATAAATAGAACATTCTCCAGAGGTCCTCCGGCAGCTGTAATAGTGGATATAGACGCACTCGTACAGCAGACCATAATGGATCCCGCCAAATATACCTTAGAGATGTGTGACGCCTCCAATGTGCTGGAAGGTACCCTGCCGGTGAACGAAGCCCTGTGGACCCTGGAAGAACTTAAAGACAGGGGAATAAAAATAGTCTATGTGAGCAACAGGCATTCTGACAGTTTCAAAGATGATATATCAGTATGGATGAAAGAAAACTACCTGCCTGAAGGTGAACTTTATCTAAGGGACGGTACCGATCTTGGAGAAAAGATAAGAGCTCTCTCCGATAATAGGTATTTCTATTTCGGATTGAGTAACCAGTTCAGCATGCTGGATCTTTTTAACAGCAATGATACTGTAGGCCTTACAGTGAGGACAGGTACAGAGATATGGGATAATTCGCTGCAGAGTCAGATAATGGAGATGATATCGGCGCCCCGCAGGGAAGTACTCAGAAAGATAGCCGAAAGGGAAGAAAGAAGACCGGAAAGAGAGGCGCGGGAGCTCGCCAGGATAGAGGAATTCATTAAAGGCACTCTGAATCCGCGTATGGGTATGATCTCTGACAGGCTTCGAGATACCAGGGAATACCTGGTAGAACTGAGCGGTGCAGAATATGCTGATGAAGTGATCAAAATTCTGCTGGAAGGATATGATGTTCACGGCAACTGGGACAGTCTGGAACTTATCGGAGATAAAGGCAGTTCTTATGACGCGAGCATATTCAGGGTGAGGGCAAGGAATACCGCGGCATTGGGGCCGGCTACAGGTGATATAGTATACATACCGGCTTCAGCGCTCATGTCTGATGATAATTTCCGCAGAAACATGCAGGAACTGACAGAGCTCGGTGCTGATCAGAAACAGGTAGAGAGATTCATTTCAGAATGGGTAAAACAGGAATCAATTGCTCTTTCCGCAGAAATGACACTGGTGAACGCATTGTATGGTATTGACAGTGACGGTGCTTCAGGTGTGGTTTTTGCAGGCCAGGTGATCAGGGAAGACGGAACCTGGAAAGCAGCGGATTACGATAACTGGGATTCTGACTTGAACCGTGCCAATATTGCCAGAAGGCATTCTCTTGACCTTGCAAAAGAGGGAAAGATAGGTTTTAGAAATGATATTCCGGCTGTTTCCGATGAACACATGCTCGAATGGTACCAGGATGAATACCTGAGATACCTTGTCGAAAATACGGATACAATAGACAGCAGGGACCCTGAGTTGAACGAAGTTCTGCGAAAAGTGCTGAGAGATATTAAGGCAGCAGAATACGTTTCTACGGATACTCCTCTCCTTGATGCAGCCAGAAGATTTGCCGGAGAACATGCGAGGGACATACCATGGATAAATGTGTTTACACAGCCTGTAGAACCTGAGTCGGATCCGTCCTCACGCGTGACAAAGTTTATGAGCGATTACCGTATACCTTCAAGGATAACTGCCGGTGATGTACTCGCGCTTACAGAAATAATAGAGAAAAAGAAAGCGGAAAGACTTGAAGCCGAACTGGCAGCCGGAAGAAGGGAGTTTGAACTAGAAGAGATAGGTGAAAAAGAACGTAAAAAGATACTTGATGCAAAAGAAAATATCCTGAAGATGATCACTGCTGTTTTTCTTTCAAAAAGCATAGATTTTCCGTCAGTGGAGTTTGGTAATATGTCTCAACTGAGAAAAGCGCTCGAAGACGCCAGGATCATCTTTGTTGATACAAAAAGAGAACCTTCATCAAAAGAGAATACCATATATATGAAATTGAGTGATGCTGCGCATCTGGATGCTGCCGGTATGGAGCAGCTCCTTACGCTGAAAGCGCTGGAACTCCATGTCGCGGGACTGGAAGGGCCGGACAGCGTAACCGAGATACTGGCAAAGGCAAATGCGCTGATGGCATATATGACCATGATAATCAATGGTTCAGCTGTTGATTATGCGCTTGAGCAGTTTGACCGTATACTGAAACTAAACCTCGCCGGACTCACCGTCAACAAGACAAAAGAGTCAGCATTGATAGTCTATCTTATGGACATCATGCATGCCCGTGTCGGAGGTAAATCCAGCGGTGAGGCAAAGGGTGTGACCAACTGGGAGACCGGTGATATACAGTTCAAAGGCGATGATACTATACGCTGGATCTTCATAGGTAAGGCCGGTGTACCATGGGTGGGCAGTATGAAAATAGACCATGCTATGTACGAGTATTTCAAAGAACTTACCGAAGGCAAGGCGCCGGCCGACAAAATATTCAAAGTATCCAGCAGGGAGGTAAACGATTACCTTAAACTGTTCGGACCGTTCTCGGCTAAGATGTACAGGACGTACCATGCCGGAGGTTATTTTACCCAGATGCTGGCTCTGACCGACAGAATATTACAGGGAGATGCTGCTTCCGAATCCGAACTGGATGATAAGATAAACCAGATAAAGACGAACGATCTAAGCCAGCAGCAGGAACTTGTAAAAGAAAACCTGGATAAACTGAAAAAAGATATAATGGCATCTCTAAAAACCGGTGTTCCCGATAAAGCTTCCGTTTCTGCCGCGCTTCATCTGGCTTACATATATGCAGGAAGAAAGCTAGGCCATAAACGCAAATTTGAGAAAAAGGAAGCTGAGACAAGAGAGGACGCTGACAGGATAAAAGCATTAAGTGAAACTTATGCTCTTAACGAAGATACTGTAAGGTCAATAGAAACATTTGAACCGACAGGAGCAACGGCAAGAGCAAATTACGTCGATCCGAAACTCGCTGCTTTCTATATGGGTAAATACGGGTTCTCCCTGCTGAATTCTACAGAGCAAAAGAAGATACTTCCGACTATTGTTCAATATGTAGAGACATCTGCTTTGATAAATAGATTATTTGGGAATGATGGACTCAGAGAACTTGAAACAGCCAGAGAGCACATAATAAATAAGAGGCATAAGGAAGCAAAAGAAGCGCTTATGCAAGTGGTATCTAAAAAAGCTGATGAACTGCGCCAGACGGACAGGACGGGATTAAACAAGAGTAAACTCAATGCGCTGGATAAGAATATATCCATTCTTGACGAAAAACTCTCCGATATAGAAAAAGCTGTTGTTCTTCAAGAACTTCCTATAGATGATGCCGGCAAGGATATACTGTGGGAAAATCTGGAAATACCGGTTCTTCCTCCGCTGCCCCTGTATCAACCTGTCGGAGGACTGGAGATAAACCTTACTGAAGAAGACGGGGGAAAGATAGTGTTTGAGCTCCCGCCTAAACTGGAACAGATGGCCATTGCGTTCATGCAGTACATGATGCCCAAGACAGATGAAGCCAAGAAACCCGCATTGCTCTTCCAGGAAAGGTTCCTGTCGTCATTTGCAAGAGCCCTTGCAGAAAGCGGTCTTTTAAAGAACTATATGGGACTGTCGGGTGCTAAGCTGGACCGCCGTGACATAAGCACTATTTTCAGTAATGTTGCGGAATACATAAAGGCTGAAAGGAAGATACAGGAATCATATGCCAAGTTGAAACAGGAATACAAGAGGGGCACATGGGTAAAGAAACTGGATGGTATAATAACAGATCTTAACAAGCAATATCCCGGAAGAGAGAATGTCGTTGATGTCATCGTTAAAACGCATCTTACCGGGCATATCGTATCTAAGCTGAAAAATACCTATGGGGCCGAATGGGCGAATATTATTTCCGATATAAGACAGGAGAGTGTACTTGAAAAAGCTAAGATTGATCGGGAACTGCATGCTTTTGTTAAGAATATGTATGGGGAGGAAAGATGGAGGGAACTGCTAAGCAATAAAGCAAGGTCTTTCAGGGCAAGCAAAGTTCTGGTTGACGGAGAGCCCGTTACTGTCGGATTGAGGTTCGGCCAGCCCAGGATATACAAATCAAAGCACGGTGTAAAACATCCGTGGCACGGATACTGGATAGATGCAGCTGACAGGGTTTATTTTAATACGGACAATATACCTGATTCAGTGATCCCTGACAATTGGAAAGAAGCCGGAATACAGGTTATAGAAGAACCTGATCCTACCAAGAATACAGTAATGAACTACTATGAATCCGTATATAAACCGGAAGAAGATATAACTGAGGGAGAAGAAGAAACGCTTTACCAGGGCATACTGCTTGCCGGTGATTTCCAGAGGAGAAGAGTCGCGTATAAATTCGAAAAAGCCATGGAAAAACTCGGTTCTGCCGTGAGCAGTATACAGAAACAGTATAAAGAAGACGTATTACTTGAAGGAGAAGAAGAACCGGTCAGTGCCGAAGTGGCTGTTGAGCCGCGAAGAGGCGAAGAAGGTTCGGCAAGAGTGGGCATTATCGCTCTGATAGTCGGCCTGGGAGCGGGGTTGATGTCTTTCTTCGGAAGTACCGGTAACAGTATGGCAGCCGAGATAATAACGCGCGGCGGCCGGATTATTGCCAAAGTGGCTCCCGGGGATACTGTGGGACGTATTGCGCAGCAGTTTGAAGGAAGAGCAATGCCTGTATGGGATTATGTCAATAAAGTGATCGCTCCTCTTAATCCGAATGTTTCCCTGGATAAAATAGCGTCCGGGCAGGAGATATTTATTGGTGTTGCAGAGAAAGTTGAGCCTGCTGTTAAAGCGGTCATTCAGCCTATGGCGGAAACAATAGCGGTTGAACCGGGCTGGATAGACACGGTCACCGTTTTTATCCATAACATCGATCTAAGCAGTAATTCCTGGTATATGGCCGCGGCGATGTTCGCAGTCATAACAATAGGGCTCTTTATACTCAGAAGATACAGGGACAAAAGGATCTTGAGAGAAGAGATAGAAAGAAGAGTGCCTGTCAAAGAAGCAAGGGAACCCGAAGTCGGGGAGATAAGAGTCGAAGAAGAAATAACAGAGACAGAAAAAACAATAGATGAAGAGAGGCCATCGCTTCCTGAAGCACCGGAAATAGCTGAGATCCAGCCGGCAGCAGCTCCTGAAGTCCGGGGTTTAAGAAGATGGGTTAAAATAGACGAAACTGAAGACGGAAGGATCGCCTGGGAAGAAGACTTTGCAGGAAATATAAGAGTAAGGCCTGCCGGCTCGGAAAAAATGAAACAGATAAAAAAACTGTACGGCGCCCTTACTCCTGCAATGACGGAAACGCTGCGGGTATTGGAAGAGATATATGATATCACATCAGATGATATGGATGCTGTTCTAAAAAAACACGGAAGCCGGCTTGAAGATATCACCGCCTCAGAACTCTATACGATGTTTATGACTCTTGACCGGGCAAATAAAGCCTCATATGACGAGATGGATGCAAGACACCGCGGTGTTCCGGGAATTGAAGGAATAAGAGGCCCGCCGGGAGTAAAGACGGTCCGGGTACTTAACGCAAAGATAAAACATGCCTGGGATATATCGCGCCGCCAGGCAAAGGGGATCACGGGCGCCGCCACTATTTTCACCATAAAAGGTCTCTATCATACATTTATAGGATTATCCTACCATCTTTTAAGAATGTTCTTTTTTCAGTATTTTGCACGGACGATTAACTATACATACCGCGGTTACTGGAAGGCCGATTTCATAGGAAAAGAAAACTCTCTCAGGCATATAGAAAGCGCATATCTTAATAACCGTTCTCTTAAGGAGAAAAACCTTTCGGTAAGATTAGTAAACAGCCGGGTCTGGCGTTCGTTAGGTCTTGTGATGAACTATTTTATGATAACCCCGTTCTTTGAGTTCCTGGGGAGAAGGGGCAGGTTATGGCTGTTCAGTGTTCCTGCTCATTTTATTCTGGGATATATGGGAGTCTCGGTTTTCGTCGGTGTGGCTGTGTTTATGGCCTTGTCAGCCGCCTTTTTTTACTATTCTCCCCATGTATCAAAGGGTATAACGAGAGCGAGAAAATTAAGAAGAATTGCGGTGATGGCGGTGCTATTCGGGCTATTATATACCGTAGCTCCGTATTTCGGCGGATTGCTAAATATAGGGTTGCCCCAATCCTGGCAGGTACTTGAGTTATCATCCATATGGCAGTCTCTTCCCAATATTCCGCTTCCTGTTAACCTGGAATCGATGGGTAATTCTTTTATACTGGCGTTTGCGCTGGGATTCTTCAAGAATATCGGACAGCAAAAATCCAGTATACAAGACAGCGCGCTCGGAGAATTCAGAGGCGCATGGGATACGGATGGCCCTGCCGGCAAAGTTGTATCATCTATGGAGAAGCTGAAACAGCTGTTAGTAGAGTATGAAAAAACAGGCGAGAAACCCACTGGCGCGAATGTGAATGCAGTTCTTGATGAACTGGAGAATATCATAAAGACAGCGTCGCTGAGCGATGAAGCCGACAATGTAAAAACTTCAGCCAGGTCGATCAAAAAGATAGGGGAGCTCTTTAAAGAACCGGATATCAATTTAAACGAGCTCTTTAAGCAGGCGGCTATAGTGGAATCTTCATTACCGCTCCAGTTAGTAAGATGGGATTACCGCGCGCTGATAAGATTTATCGGCGAAGTCGATAAAAATGCCGGCAGTATGGACAGACAGGCTATGGTGAATGTCCTCAGTATGATTAACAGCGTAGTAAAATACGATGACACAATCAATGCGTTGTCCGATAAAATATCTAAGAAACGGATTATAAGGACCACAGACGACGCCCAGAGGGTGCATATAGCGGATGCCCTTGATAAGTTGGCTGCAAAGCTTGAGATAAATGATCTTACGGAACTAACAGGTTATGGTGCGGGTGAACTCAGTGCCCTCGTAAGAAAATCCGGGAAGATGGCCATAGGCAATGTGCTGTGGGACAGTGCGTTCTGGCATAGGACGAGAACATCTGCAGCCGGGATATGGTTTGTGACTGCCGAGATAGCCGGTGTTCTCGGGTATATGTCGGGTATTGACAGCATGGTAAACTGGATAGCCGAGAAGTTCGGATATGAGAGTTATGAATTCAAGGGTTTTAGAAAGGTGGGTGAGTTTATTGAAGGCCAGCATGGTCCGGGAGAGGAAATATCGCAGAACGCTTTTGTCCGGGGCGGTATGCTGGGGCTGGTTGATAATATTTTCCATTCTGCATATTCATGGGGTTTGGAGAAGGCGTCAATAGACGGGTCTTTCTCGGTCACATCGTACCTGCCTTATACGAAAGGCATGTCTCTTGAAGAAATTAACCAGTTAAACAGGTCGGTAGCGCCTTATGATCTTGATGATCTGATCAATGCCCGGGAAAGGGTCAATCTGAGGGCTTCTATTACGGCATTGTCAGAAAAGATAAGCGCGTATGATCATATCAGGCAGTATCTTGTCATTGAGCTTGCCCGTCTTGAAAAACTTCCGGCAAAAGATACTCTCACCGACGCAAATATCGAAAGGCAGGAAAAAGAGATAGCCCGTTATAACGGGCTCATAGGATTAGCGTCTTCGGCGCGTAACATGGAACTTTTACAGAGAGAAAAAGTTCTTACCGAGAGGAAACTTAAGATTGCAGAAGCTAAAGGTGACCCCGGAGAGCTGGAAAAGCTGAAACAGGCTGTTTCAGCTATAGATACAAGATTAAGGGTCGCCGGTTTAAGTCAGTATCTGGCTTATTCCGAATTTGCGGGAATACCTGCGGATAAGCTTAGAAAAATCGGCATTACTCATGAGATGGTAAAGCACACGGCGCTTACGGAAGAACTTCCGTTTACAAAAGACCGTATGGGTGAAGAGACTGCATCGGTACTCGATGAGAGGATCCGCGAATACGCAGCGAAGAAAAGGGATAGTGAGAGAGAGCTGGCCGCATTAGGTACGGATGAACGCGGATTGGATAAGGGAAGGGCGCTCGGTAAAAAGATTGATAATTACGATAAGCTGATAACGCTTGCCCGGAAGATCAGGGAAACGGATGGCGTGAGCAGGGGAAAAGATATACTGACCGCCAGACTAAACAAGGCAAAGGCGACGGGTGATCAAGAAGAAGTAGATAAACTTGAACGGGCGATACTCGACCTGTCTATTAAAGAGATCAGGGACAGGGTGGAACAGTATGATACGTTTTCTAAAGCCCTCGGCGTAAGCAGTAAACAGCTTGCTGACAGGGGAGTGACCAATGATATGGTCAGGCAGGCGGCTATTACCGGAACGCTTCCCAAACCCGTATTAAAGGTACTACGAGAAATAAAAGCCGACCAGCAGAGAGAAGCTATGGCGGAAACTGTAACAACAGCCATGAGATCTCTCATGTTGCCGGAAAACGTTGTAAGAGTAGGTGATGCTACGGCCGTTGCGGCAAACTTAAAGACATCAAAATTTGATAAATATATCTTTGT
Source organism: Elusimicrobiota bacterium (assembly GCA_043813605.1). Classification (GTDB taxonomy): domain Bacteria; phylum CG03; class SLGR01; order SLGR01; family JBDRKX01; genus JBDRKX01. The sequence goes on from JBDRKX010000100.1 coordinate 43,100, forward strand.
ACATGCCAAGGAATACAAGGTCGATCCATACCTGATCAAAGCGGTTATCAGGGCTGAATCAGAGTACGATCCGGAAGCAATATCTTTGAAAGGAGCTATGGGGCTGATGCAGCTAATGCCGGACACAGCGAGCGAATTAGGTGTGGTAGATCCTATGGATCCGGATCAGAATATACGCGGCGGTACCAAATACCTGGCGCAGCTTATAAAGAAATTCAACGGTGATGTATCGCTCATAGCCGCAGCTTATAATTCCGGGCCGGGCCGCATTGAAAAACTGGGCCGCGTTCCCAATATAGAAGAAACGAAAAAGTATGTCAGCAAAGTATTAAAATATTACGGCAGAGATTATACTAAATTCGGTTTAAATGTAGCGGATTTTCTTCCGCAAAAACATGTTTTTACCTTTACGGAACTGGCTACTGAGGTCTTCCGTACGTCAAACAGGTGCGCAAAGAACGCTTATAAGGATATATCAAGGCTGGTAGACGCTTTTGTCAATTACGGTGATGTTCTTGTTCATCCGTCTGAACTGCCGGACTATACAGGTGAGCGCACGGAATATGAGGCATTCTCATTTACGGACGCTCTAAGTCAGAGGATGTCTGATATCACGGATGTGAAGATACGTCTCAAGGATATAGAGGGAAATAAAGCAAATTATGATTATGTCAAACAGAGGCTGACGGCAGATCTTCTTGTAGAACCGTTAGATCCCGAAAAAGCATTCCTTAATATGTGGTATTCGCTCTATGATACGGATACGGAAGTATCCAAAGAGGCATTGAGATGGGCCAACAAAGAAATGAAACTGCTTCTGGACAAGGAGGTAGCCAAGCAGGCCATGTATATCTACGATCTCTTTATAGATATAAGGATGGCCGAAGAAAATATAGCCCAGGTGGAAGCGAAGCTGAAGGATCTCAAGGAACTGCGGGAAGTTATTATAGGCAAGATCCAAAGAGAGATAGAAAGAGTTGATATATTGATGAAAGTGGATCAGCAGATCTCGGATGAGATTTACAAACTAGTACAATACAAGAGTATTTACCGCGATGCCGGCCTGTCACTGAAAAAACTTTTGAAAATAGACCCGTCTAAACCCATACAGTTTGTTATAAATGAAGCGGATGTCACCGGATTGCTGAAAAAGGCCGGCGCGGACAGGTACTCTACGATCCTGCGCCAGATAGAAGAGTCAAAAATGGGCAGGTTCAGGGCGGAAATACCGAAAAGGTATTCGAGCAGCCTTTCCCTGTCGTCCGTGATAGATATTCTGCGTATCGCCGGATATATCGAGTTGGGCCCGGCAGCAGCAGTAAGTCTGCTCTTTAACAGCGAACTCTCTGATTTTCAGCGTGAAGCGCTTCAGGATGTAGCCGTTAATAATTATGCGGAAGCTCTATTTGAAAAAGAAAAAGTAGAGCAGATACAGGTCATTGAAGGAAAGAAGATAGATATAAGGATAAGAGCGCTTGAAAATACGATCGAAAGCCACAGGAGAATAGTAAATGACCTTATCGCCGGTATTGAGGAACAGAAAGCTAAAGTAGCGGTAGATGATATGGGCATATATAAGCTGCTCGACAGGATGGAAGAGCTGAGCCGCGCCGAAAGGCTGCTGCGTTCATTTGAACGGGAACTGAAACGCGCCCATAAAGAAAAACTGAAATACGAGGCCGCACATACCGAGGTTGTTCCCCCTGAAAGCACATTTATTGAAAAAGTCGGGGAAGGGCTGGGTTTTGCCCTGTCACTGCCCAGTAGACTGTTCAGTTTTATCACCGATCCCATATTCGGCCGCAAGGATGTTAAAGATAAACTCGAAGTATTAGAAAAGAAGGAAGCAGAGCCTTCCGAACCGGGTGTTTACAGGACTTTTGATCAGCTTTTCAATAACCGTCTCGAAAACCATCCGATGTCCAAACAGTGGGATGCCATACGGGATCAGAACCGTGCTTCAATGGAAGCTATTAAGAAGGGGTCATTACCGAAACTCTTCCTGAATGCCCGTTATTCTCCGGCCCTTGCGGGAAGCGAGCAAGAGATATTCGTGGGTCTGAGTCTCGGCTGGAAGGCTTACGATCAGTCTGAGAGGTTCAGGTTCCTTATAGAGCAGAAAGATTTTGAGAGAGCTCAGCTTATGAGAAAACAGATAGACTGGCAGGGGTTGGAATCGCTGGTTTACCAGATAGGGACAGTAAAGAGTCTCCAGGATTCCATAAAGAAAAAAGAAGAAAAGATACAAAATATAGATACGCTTCTGAGGCAGTCCGGTGTTATCGAAAAGTACAAAGTTGAAGATACCGACGGCCAGATATACAATCTCAGACATGTGCGTGAAGGCCTGGTGGGCGGTATAAACGAAGCCCGTACCAATATAGAACTGTTCATGATGGATATAAGGCAGACGGCCGGCTTGACTGAAAAAGACACTCTCGATCTTCTGACTTATGACTGGAGAGAATTAAAACTAAAGACAGATGCATGGCGGTTCAGGGACCTTGTAACAGAAGTAGATGGAGCCGTTGAACTTAAAAAGGACGCCAAGGGCGGTGATATAATAGATCATCTGGGCGGCGGTGTCAAAGCGGCTGTTGAAAATCTCAGGGCTATGATAAATGCGCTCGGTAGTGTCTCCCAGGAAAAGAGAGATTACAACACCGTCTTACTGGAAGATATAGAGGTTGCCCTTGCTGCCGTTGAAGTGATAGTAGGGAGCCCGGAATTGAATGATCTGGACAAACTGGATGCTCTTTCCCAGCTTTTCTTTAATATGTATGCAGCTCACGCGTCTTTGAATACCGAGTTGAAATGGTTTACCCCTGAGGGTTTCGCACTGGGACAGTATCTTGCGATGTGGGATGAAGTCCTTATGGGTAATTATGACCCGTATATAGAACAGAGAGTGGCGCTGAAAACGGCCGAGGCCCACCAGCTGCGCGCTGTTATAACAAATAAGATGGAGCCTGTAGAGTTTTATCTTAATTTTGCCCTGTTTGCACCTGGTCAGAGTACTGCTATTTCCCCGAGTATATCACTTCCGCCGAAACTGATAGAGGATACGATCGGCTACCCGTTCATAAAAGCCTATGAAGCGTTGGATATTGAAAAGACACCGGCGGGCTGGATTGCAAGGGAACTCCTGCCTGGCGTTAAATCATATGCCGCGAGAAAAAAAGCGTATAAGATGTATACAAAAGAAGCGGAAGCGGCGAGTATGGAGGCGGAAACCAGCGCGATCAACATTAAAGCGGCAAAGAATGCGGCGGTAAAGCGATATCAGACAGCAAAAGAGTATTATAACATTATAGTCGCGCGCATGGCCGAACC
>JBDRKX010000101.1:0-25873 GCA_043813605.1 Elusimicrobiota bacterium
CTTGGGTGCGGCAGGGATTCCTAAGTATATAAATTTCCAGGGTAAACTTACCGATGATGCCGGCCAGCCAAAGAACGGCGCCTTTAAATTTGAATTTACACTTTATGACAGCGCAACCGGCGGGACTCAAGTGTGGGGTACTGAGACACATAATTCCGTTACAGTTTCAAACGGCCTTTATTCTGTCGCGCTGGGTTCTTATACGGCTTTTTCCATGACGGATTTCCACCAGCCTCTCTGGCTGGCGGTGGAAGTGAATGATGTGGCGCTCTCTCCGAGATATGCGCTGACTTCGAGTCCCTACGCGCTGTCAGCCGTGACCGTTGATAATTCCACAACCGGTTATATAGTGTTGGAACAGAGCGTAAATCCGACTGAGAATAAGGAAGGGCGGATACAGTGGGATACTGATGACAACCAGCTCGTGATCGGGACTGGTACGTCAACAGTTGTCATTTCGCCCGGTTCGGACGATGATAATGTGTCGGGAGATGTCGATACGGGAGAGATAGAGAATGGCACGATACTCGAAGAAGACCTTAACGAGATAGGTGGTCCTATAGACAACCAGATACTCTCGTATGACAGTGCATCCGGCGGGTTTGACTGGATCAATATAGATATTTCTTCCACAACGGGTCAAGACTGGCGGATGTTCTATTCAGACGGCAGCGGTTTTGTGTCTCAAATGGATCTTGGAGCAGGCGGAACAGTATTGACTTCAAATGGTACCTCGGCAGTGCCGAGTTTTCAGTCACCCGGAGCTGTTTCGGATGCCGAAACGCTTGATGGTAAGGATTCCCTTTATTTCGTATCAACAGGTACGATAAACCAGACAATACTCGGCGCGAAAACTTTTTACGATGCAAAGGTGACGAATCTGCTGGATGTCCAGAACTATATGGATAATACCGTTGGCGTGCAGGTAGTTATCTCCACTCATCTGTATGTAAACGGCAGGATCAAAATAGAAGAAAACTGTACAATAGGAGAAAACTGTGAAATAAAGGGTGTTCTTAATCTGAACAGGACAGGCGGGTCATCGGGGATACAGGGGAAAGGTTTCGGTGTCCATGTCAACACGAATACAATAGTGCAGGGGAACATATATATGACGAGCAACTTTCTGGATACATCCTACCGCCCGAGGTATATATATGACGATGCTGCCAATTACAGTACAGGTTTCTCGTCGCATGTGCATGTTAACGGCAATTTGACAGTAGACGGCGATTCGATGGTCGGCTGGCACGGGTCGCCCACAAGGATAAAAATTCTGCCGTCTGATTTTATAGTTAACGACGGTACCGGCATGCCGGTGATGGTTGAAGACGATATGGGCGGAGAGATCTCCGTTAGGGTAGGCAGTAGTTACGATGAGATGTATGCGTTTGTCGCAATACCGACGGGCTATAAGGCTACACTCGCAAGAGTATACGGCAGCAGCGATGATACGGTTACCGTATATGAAGGAAATATCACGGATGGATCGACAGGCGCCAGTTTAGGTTCTGCAAACACGGGAATAGAGATTAATATAACCGACACGGACAGTACATCAACTAATTATCTTGTGATACATGTTGCTGTCAATGATACGACAGATGTGATCTACGGGGGCTATGTCACCATAGAAAAGATGTAGCGGATGATTCTATTGAAAAGGTTTTTTTTCATTGTTGTATGTTTTATGATTCTTTTTGTAAGTTTTGACGCGCTCTTTGCATATAAAACAGAGTGGCATACTGTAGGCGCCTGCGGAGGTATCTCCTCTTCCGGTACCGGCTTTATAGAAGTTGTCGGCATGGCGGGCCAGACCGCAGTCGGGAAGAGCACTGAGACCAGTACATTCAGCGGCCTTTATGCGGGTTACGGCGCGGGATACCTTGAGGTAGAGAGTTCGGCAATATATTTCTATGATCCGCTGCCGCTGTCTTCTACCGAAAATACTGATGCTGATGTGACATGCGAGATAACCATAGAGACATATACGAACAACATAGCCACGGCCACGGTAAGGTACAGGATATCCAGTTCGGGGCCTTCCCCTTCCAGTTTTTCGAACTGGTATACAGGCGCAATAAAGGATGAGGTCTACAGTGCAAAGAAGATCAGGTACTCGGTAACAATACCTACTTCCGCTACAGGTGTGGCATTCAGCGCCGGAGACAATAATTATATCCAGTGGAGATGCTACGATTCGGGCGCCTTGGACGAGAATTCGAGTATGTACAGGATAAAGATCAAACAGCCCTCCATTGAGATAGTCCAGCCGGTTGATTTTGCGGGCAGGAATCCCGTCTTTCAGGCAAATATAACCGGAGGCGGGATAGTTCCGAGTACGGTGGTGCTTGATATAGACCTTGTATCCGGCGGTGATGTTATAAGCATAACCGGCGCGGCGAATTATAATTCATCTACCGGAGAATATAAAAAAAGATGGACAGGCGCGGACTTCAGGGAAGGAGAAAAATATCGTCTTATTGCAAGTGTCCGGGATGCTGCAGGCAATACATATACAGATACTTCCGAATTCGTGATAAATGCCGGTATGGTGGCGGACCTTATACCGGTGCCGTCGCCCTTTAATCCGTTGAGCGAAGGTGTTGTTATAAGGTATGTACTTAACGAAGACGCAAAAGTGTCTGTTTCGATATATAATACCGCAGGGGAACTGGTAATGGTGCTGGTGGAAGGAGAAAGCAGATCAGCCGGACTTAACGAACAGGATATATGGTATGCCAGGGATTTTTCTGACAGGATGCTTGCAAACGGGATATATTTCTGCGAGATAGTAGCGGAGACTTCACAGGGTGAACAAAGGAGATATTCTTCACTGGCGGTACTTAAAAGATGATACGGAAGTCAATATTATCGAGCGCCGTCATATTAGCTGTAATATCTGCGGGGTTTTTGAAGGCAGATACCGGCACGGCGGCTTTCCTCGATATAGGAGTCGGGGCGCGGGCGATGGGTCTCGGCGGCGCCTTCACGGCAGTATCCGATGACGCTACGGCCAGTTACTGGAATCCTGCCGGTCTGGGAAAGATAGAATCGTTTCAGAGTTCATTAATGTTCCAGGGGTCTGGAGGACTGGAATGGCCCGGGATGGAGGATATTTCTCCCTCTTATCAGTTTTTCAATATTGTTGTGCCGCTTGAAAGAACGGGAGTATACGGCCGGGGCGCCATAGCGCTTTCTCTGGTGAGGTATTCTATATCCAGTATACCCAATACATATATTGACAGTTCAGGCAAAATAAGCAGGAGCACGTTCAATGATGCCGAGACCGCCTATTTTCTGTCATATGGGTTACCGCTCTTTCATAAAGAATTCTATTTAGGCGGCAGTTTAAAACTTATATCTCAGGATTTTACCGGTATAGACGGCGGTTCGGCTTTCGGCTGGGATGCGGATGCAGGGGCTATTGCGCAGATCAGTCCGCGCCTAAGTCTCGGATGCCTGTTCCAGAAAGGAGCTGTATTGAAGTGGTCCAGCGGTTATGTAGACCGTGATTCTCTCAGTACAAAAATAGGGATGAGCTATAACTACGAAATCAGCGAAAAGACCGGTTTGCTGGGTGTGTGGGATCTGATACAGCAAAGGGATACTCCCCTGAAGACATCCGCCGGTATTGAATTTACATGTCTTTTGGGATTTACGGCAGCTGATTACGGCAGGGTCAGTTCAGCTTCTCTAAGAGCGGGGATAGACAGATTTACGATAGAAAACCGGTATGATTATATGAGTAAACTGAACAGGAGCATAAACTGGAATGCCGGCGCCGGTATAAACCTGGGTGTGTTTAACTTTGATCTGCAGATAGATTATACTTTCAGCTATATGCGCCTGGGCTCTAAACACCGGGTATCGCTGATCATACAGATATGAGAAAGAGTTATATTATTATGTCGGCGGTTATTGTTTTTTGTGCGGCATGTCCCGGTTTTTCTTTTAAAGACGTGACAAGCGAAACGGATGGCGCCGCTGAAAGTTTCAGCTCGGAAGGTATGTTCGGATCTTTTATATATCAGTTCGGTCAAGAGTTCTTCAGGCCTGACGGGTATGTAACAAGAGAAGATATGATATTGATATTAAAGGAATACCATATACTTACAAAAAATGTCATAGCAAGGAATATGGAGATGATATCCAGGCTTGATAAAGTAGAATCAAGAAAGATCGGCGATGAGGATCTGGAACTAGTAGTCAGTGAGTTTAAAAACATGCTCGAACCCATGCTTCAGAAGTCCAAGACTATTATGTCTCTAAAACAGTCAGGCGGAGAGCCTTTAGTAGGGGCGTCTGCTTCAGATAACCTTGTGCTGACCGAATTGGAAGGTATAAAAGCCAGGATAGACATTATGGAGTCGGGTACAAATAAAAGTGGTAACGGTGCCGGTTCCACAGAGGTTAAGGCTGTTTCAATTGAACTTAAAACACTCCTGGAAAAAGTAAATAATATTAAAAAAGACATCTTTTTGCAGAAAAAGGAAATAAACGAAATATCTGAAACCGGAAAAAATGTTTCGGGGGAACTGGGATCTATAAAAGATGAACTTGATAACCTTAATAAAAAAACCGATAACCTGGCAAAGATGTATACTGTTGAAGACAAAGGGCAGGGGTCACCGGGTTCCGGGTCTCCTGTAAGTTCTGAAACAGAAAAAAAAGTATATTTTGTTGCGGATGAAGTGGAGAGGATAAAGGAAAGGCTGACCCTTCTTAAAAAAGATGTTTATATGTACAAGAAAGATATCAGTGCTATTTCACTCAGCAAGTCGGGGGGGGACAGTGAGATGAATGCAATTAAAGACGACGTGAAGGCGCTTTCCATGAAGTTTGAAGAGTTTTCAAGACAATATGAAGCAGGCGAAAAAAAAGGGCTGGAAAGTACTGTAAACTTGAATTATGGAAAGGATGATGTTATAAATAAGGAACTTAAATCTGTAAGAAGAGATATAGAGGAACTGAAGGAAAAGACAGGGTCATATAGAAGGCGCGACAGCGAAAGTACATCTGCAGTTGATTACAGCAGTGTCGGTTCGGGCGCCCTGGTAAAAGAGCTTGAAAGCTTGAGAAGTGATATTCAGAAACTGGAAATATCTATTGATAAACAGAAAAGGGAGTTTAATAAAACAGAAACAGGAAAATCCCGTGAAGATCAGGGCGGCAGTGTTATTCCGTTTTGGGCAAAAGTCAGTCTGGGATTTTCTACATTTGCGCTTTTTTTTGTATCAAGATAAAATATTTATGCCGCCTGTGCGGCAGGTCATTCGAGGAATAGGAGGCAGGAGGATAAAATGCCCAGAATAATTGTTAAAAATAAAGCTGAAATCATAATGGAATACATATTGGGAAACGAGAAGGTGACTGTAGGAAGAAGCAAAGGCAATAAGATCTCGATAGATGATCAGTCCCTTTCCGAAGAACATTGTATAATAAGCCGCGGCAAAGATAACTTTATGGTGGAAGATCTTAACACGGCATTCGGTACGACGGTCAACGGGAAGAATATCAGTAAACAGGAGATAAACATAGGAGATGAGATAGGCGCGGGCGCTTATAGCCTCATACTGAAACCGACAGGAAAAGAGAAAACAAAGAAAAGCGCTATCGCCGGCGCGGATGTAAATGCCTTCATGCTTGGTATCCAGGGTAAGATGGAAGGAAAAAAATATGAAATGAATCCGGTAGAGACCAGGATAGGCCGCTCAAAGGAGTTTAATGATATCTGGATTTCAAAAGAAATAGATAAGAGTGTTTCAAGGCGTCATACTACAATAGTGTACAAAGACGATAAATTCATCCTTACAGACAGAAGGAGCAGAAACCGTACATTTGTGAATCAGCGGCAGATCAATGAGAATGACGAAGTAATAATCAAGGATAGAGACGAAATACTTATAGGGAAAAGCATATTCAGGTTTATACGCGGGAGCAAAGAAGATTATTCTTCACCTGAAAAAGCCGGGATATTCATAGTAAGGGTTTTCCCTAAACTTAAAAAGATACTGGGATTCGTCATGCTTGCGGCAGGTTTATTTGTGACTTTCAGGGGAGTGTCGGGATTGTCTGTCATATACTCCCGTCCGGCCGATCTTTATATCGATAATATGAACTGGAAACCGGAAGGTTTCATGAAGACGTGGAAAGGATACCTTCCGAAAGACGTTCTTGATATAACCCCTTCTCCGGCCATAGGAGATATCAACGGTGATAAGATCCCCGAAATCGTTATGGCAGATGCAATGGGCAGGGTATATGCATGGTCGGGTGTCAACGGCTATCTTCTGTGGGAAAACGAACTGGGCCAGTCAACGCTTACATCACCGGTACTGGCTGACATGAACAACGACAATGTCCTTGATGTAATAGTCGGAGTGGATAATTCAAGGGTATATGTATTGGACGGTAACTCCGGGCAGATGATTTACAAGAGTTCTTTTATCGGAGGAAAACTTCTTTTCGGGTCTTCTCCGCTGGTAGATGACCTTGACGGCGATGGTTTCAAAGATATTGTGGTTACTACGGATGATAAAGTGGTCTGTTTCCTGTATACTCCTGTAACCGGTACACAGAAGCCTTATTTTTTTAGAACCCCGGAGAATATACTCTCATCACCGGTAGTGCTGCGCAGCACTATGGGTGTAGACAAAGTGGCAATTGCGACTAACGGAGGTAAAGTATATATATTTGATGTAGCAAATCCCGAGAATAGAGAAGTTGTCGATATTACACAAAAGATAAATATGCTTCGCGGTGTAAACCTGGTGCTGAATGAAATATCATCTATACCTGCGGTTGCGGATATGGATGGAGACGGGGCAGACGACCTCGTATTTACAACCGGGGCTTATTATGTCACTGCGCTCAACAGTCAGAGTCATTCGTTGATGTGGGCATACAAACTGAGGCCGTTTTCAGTGCTCGGAACTCCGCTAAGGTATGCTTCACCGGTATTAACGGAGCTTGATATGGACGGAGTGCCGGATGTTATAACGGGCTGGGCGAATGGAAAGGTAGTAGCCTTGAGCGGGCGTACGGGGGAACTTCTGTGGGAACATGAGTCAAATGCAGAAAACAGGATCATTTCATCCATAGCGCTTGCAGATTTCAATAAAGACGGAATAATGGATCCGGTGGTCACCGGAGAAGATGGTTCAATTGTCATACTTAACGGAAGTATTGATACCGAGGCAAGAGTTCTTTCTAACCAGGCATTTGTGCAGGGATCGATAACTTCTACCCCGGCAATCGGTGATGTGAACAGTGACGGGTATCTGGAAATAGTAGTGACAACGGTCAATAACACTATAGCTGTTCTGGCGACTGCGACCCAGGTATTCAAAAATGAGATAATCTGGCAGAGTTTCCGCGGTACTTCTACGAATTCCGGCGCGCTCTTCTTTGTTTCAAAGAGCATGATCTATCAGGTTTTTGCGGGCGCCGGCATTGCAATCGTTTTTATTGTGTTGTTCCTGATGATGATACTCAGGAAAAAGAAATTGAGCAAAAGACCCAAAATAATAGATGGAAGGAAAAAATGAAACTCGAATATGCCTGCAAAACTGATGTAGGGAAAAAAAGAGATCATAACGAGGATTCTTACGGTTTTTACCTGGATAAAGACCTTTTTTATGTGTGTGACGGGATGGGCGGGCATGCCGCCGGAGATTATGCAAGTAAAAAGGTTGTTGAAACAGTCACACAGCTGCTTGAAAAAGAAAAAGCCGGAGACAAATCTTTTGGTGACATGATAGTCAAGGAACCTGGAAATGTTACGGAAAAAGGCAGGTACCTATCAACATTAGCCATGATAGCAAACAGGCTTCTTTTCAGGATAGCCGTTATGTATCCGAAGCTGAGGGGTATGGGAACCACATTCGCCTCTGTGATATTTGATGAGGGTTTTGTCAATGTAGTAAATGTCGGGGACAGCCGCGTTTACAGGTTGCGCAGGGGACAATTAAAACAGCTTTCAGTGGACCACTCATGGGTTGAGGAATTACTTGAAGACGGTGAACTGAAGGAGCAGGAGCTGGGTCATTTCCGGGAAAAGAACGTTATAACCAGGGCAATGGGTACGGGCGCTGATTTAAAAGTAGACTGGAAAGCGGATATCGTCGAAGAAGAAGATATATATATGTTGTGTACAGACGGACTGTGCGGTGAGATAGAAGACGATGTTATAGAAAAGGTTATGAACGATAACAGCCGGGATCTGGATGCGGTGGCAACGGAGCTTATAAATGCTGCCAATAATGCCGGCGGATCAGATAATACAACCGTTATTGTGATCAGAGCAGCGGGTGATGTTATAAAGCCTGCTGATATGAAATTCGATGAGATGGTTACTCTTTTCACCAATAATGAAGTAAATAATCTGCTTGACCGGTTCATTGATGCGAATTATAAACTTGCGGCCATAGATGTGCCCAAAGGAGTCGTGCGTGAGAGACAGAAGGTACATAAACACCCTGTAAGTATTGCTGTTATCGCTGTGCTTTTTATTTTCACGGTTCTTGTATTCATCAACAAACCGTGGATTGAAAGGACAGTCGTATCTTCGGATCTTAAACACGGGGATATACTTGTAAGGACAGACCCTCCGGGCGCGAAAGTAAAACTGTATTTCGGCGATGATCTTGTTGAAGAAAAACTGTCCCCCGCCGATTTTCTGTCACTTGAAGAAGGGGAATATAGAATCGACATAGAAAAAGACGGGTATGAGGGTGATATGGTCGCTGCCACCTCAGTCAGGGGGCAGCAGGAGCTCCGTGAGATAGTACTTAATGCACAGGCTAAGATACAGATATCCCTTGGTATTTCTCCGGGATTCGCGCCTGATGAAAAAATATATATCAATGAAAAAGAATGTAAATACTATGGTAAACCTCTGACAGTCAGGCGTATAGGAATGGTAGGTAAAAACATCAATATTGAACGCGGCAGAGAACACTCGATAAGTGTAGGGGAAGTAACGAAGACATTTTATGTCGGACAGGAAGATGACACCGTTAAAGTGAAGATTGAAGGCATGGATCTGCTTGTAGAGTAGAAATTGAAAAAAATAAGGTAGTCTGTTATTATAATTAAAGGACATAATTAAAATAATATGGTTTTTGCTCCATTAAATAAAAAAAAGAAAGAATTAGGAGAACTTCTTGTAGAACAGGGAGTTATCACCGAGGCCCAGCTCAAGTCAGCAGAGGAACAGCAGGCAGAGAGCGGGGAAAAGCTGGAAGAAGTCCTTATGAGGCTCGAATATGCGCCGGAGGAAAAAGTACTGAGCATAAAAGCCATTCAGGGAGGATTTACCTACCTTAAACTCAATAAAATCAATTTCAGTGAAGAGCTCCGTAAACTGATTCCCCTGGAAATGGTACGCAAATTCAATATTATGCCGGTTTCACATAACGGCGATGTTATAACTATCGCAATGGTCGAACCCGACAATGTGGTCATTATGGACGAAGTCAAGGCGCAGACGAACCTTAAAGTTACTTCAGTGCTGGCAAGTCTCAGGGACATAGAAAACGCGATTGAGAAATTATACGGCGGATTAGCCGGGCTGAGTGATCTTTCCGATGCCGTCGTGGAGGAGATCAAGGATTCCGAAGAGGAAGATACGCTGCTGCCGGAAGGGGAGTATGATGCTCATGATGCGCCTATAGTAAAATATGTCAACACGCTCATACATGAAGGTGTCAGGCGGCAGGCGAGCGATGTCCACCTTGAGCCTCTTGAAGAAGGGGTGTCTCTGCGTTTGCGAATAGACGGTAAACTGAGGGATTTTCCGGGTCCGGCAAAAAGATCTTTTTCGGCAATTGTCTCCAGGATCAAGATCATGGGCAATCTGGATATAGCTGAGAGAAGACTTCCCCAGGACGGAAAATGCAGGGTAAAAGTAGTCGGCAACAAAGTCGATATAAGAGTATCGACATTGCCTACTATACACGGGGAAAAAGTGGTTATGAGGATTCTGCAGCGTTCCAGCCATTCGCTTGCCCTTGATGATATGGGGTTCAGCGAAGATGATTTAGACAAATATAAGGAGGCTCTGGAAAATCCTTACGGTATGATAATGGTTACCGGTCCTACCGGAAGCGGAAAAACAACAACACTGTATGGAGGGCTGAGCCATATAAACAGGCCCGAATCCAATATTATTACCATAGAAGACCCGGTAGAATTCGAACTTTCCAGGATAAATCAGGTACAGGTGAAACCGGTTATAGGATTGACTTTTGCTGAGATACTGCGCAGGGTGATGAGGCAGGATCCCGATATTATAATGGTAGGGGAAATCAGGGATACGGAAACTGCCGAGATAGCAATCCAGTCCGCGCTTACCGGCCATCTTGTACTTTCAACACTCCATACCAATGATGCCGTAGGTACGTTGAGCAGGCTGAAGTTCATGGGTATAGATTCATTTCTTATAGCGGATGCTGTGCAGGTGGTTATGGCCCAGAGGCTTGTCAGAAAAATATGCCCGATCTGCAAAGAGAAACAGGAAGTCCCTGATAATATAATAAAAAAACTCGACTTAAAGGCAGAGGAAAACGTTACATTTTATTATGGCAAAGGATGTGACGAATGTCTCGGAACCGGGTATTCCGGCAGGATAGCTGTATATGAAGTATGCAAGCTTACCCAGCCGGTTAAAAAACTTATCATGACAGAAGCAGCCGATTATGAAATAAAGGACAAAGCCATGGAAGAGGGAATGAGAACCCTCAGGGAAGGCGCAATAGACAAGCTTAAGGAAGGCATTACGACTGTAGAGGAAGTGCTTACGGTGACATTTTCTTAAAATGAGCGAAGCGGCAGGCAAAATAAGAGATCTTCTTGAGATGATGGAGCAAAGATCTGCATCGGATCTTCATCTTACCGTGGGTATGCAGCCGTTTATAAGGATAAACGGTGAGATCATACCGACGGGAATGCCGATTGTCAGTCAGGAAGAATGTGAATCAATGCTGTTCAGTCTGATCAGTGAAGAACAGAAGAAAAAATTCTATACAGAAAAAGTACTCGATTGTTCATACGGCGAGAAGGAGATAGGACGGTTCAGGATTAATATTTACCGCCAGCGCGGTACAATAACAGCCGCAATAAGAAGGCTCCCTGCGAAGGTGCCGGGTATAGTTGAACTGGGATTACCAGAAGGAGTAGTAAAAAAACTGTGTAACCGGTCCAGCGGTTTGATAATAATAGCGGGTCCTGTGGGATGCGGAAAGACCACGACAATGGCTGCTATGGCGCATTATATAGGATCAAAGAGGAATTGCCATATTATATCCGTAGAGGACCCCGATAGAATATATAATACAGAGTACAAAAAGTATAGTTCACCAGAGAGAGCTTCATACTGATACACTGAGTTTTGCCGATGCCCTGAAGTATGGGTTAAGGGAAGATCCCGATGTGATGCTTGTCGGAGAGATGCGGGATCTTGAAACGATATCTTCGGCACTGACTGTTGCTGAGACCGGGCATCTGGTACTGGCGACATTGCATACTTCTGCAGCGGGAGAATCAATAAGCAGGATAGTAGACGTATTTAATGCGGTACAGCAGTCTCAGGTAAGAGTTCAGTTGTCTTTCTCGCTGGCGGGTGTAATAAGCCAGATGCTTCTGCCGAATCAGGACGTAACAGGCCGTATACTTGCCACGGAAGTGATGGTGGCGACCCCGGCTATAGGAAGTCTTATACGCGAGAACAAGATAGAGGGGATATATTCACATATTCAGATGGGAGGGCAATACGGGATGAGGACAATGAACCAGTCATTGTATGAACTGGTAAAGAAAGGTATAATAAGCAAGGATGTAGCGATAGTCAAGTCGCAGCGGCCCAAGGAACTGCAAAAGATGCTCGATGAGGATATATGAGTAAATACGTATATAAAGCAAGAGACAAACAGGGTAAACTGGTTGAAGGTATCGTCCAGGCTGAAACTTCAAGGGAAGTCGTAACAGCGTTAAACAGCAAAGAACTCATAGCGATATCGGTAGAGAGAGTCGAAGATATTGCAGAAAAGAAAAAAATAAAAGACAGGGTATCGAAAAAATCCCTTAAAACCAAAGACATCTCGATATTCTGCCGGCAGATGGCTACAATGATAAATGCCGGAGTGAGTGTTATCGAAGCGGTTACTGATATAGGGCAGACCGCAGCTAATCTGAAATTACGGCAGATACTCAGGAAAGTCGCAAATGACATTAAAATGGGCAGTTCTCTTTCCGAATCTCTCAAAAGGCATCCGCATGTATTTAACAAAGTATTTACGTCAATGATGCTTGCCGGAGAAGAGAGCGGGAACCTCGATGTAGTGCTGCTTGATCTTTCAGGCTATCTTGAAGCCACAGTAAAACTCAGGAGAAGAATAAAGGCGGCAAGCATGTATCCGGGGTTTGTAGCCACATTCATGTTAGCAACAGTAGCCGGCCTGGTGTTCTTCCTGGTGCCGCGTTTTAAAAAGCTGTTCGCTTCATTAGGCGCGGAACTGCCTCTTCCCACAAAGATAGTGATGTGGTTCAGTGACGCTGCGGTAAGGAACATACACTGGATAATACTGATATTAGCGGGACTTGTGTTCCTGGTATACAGTTTCTACCAGACAAAGGTAGGCCGTATGAGAATAGACAGGTTCCTTCTCGGAATTCCTATAATGGGTATGATAATGACAAAGGTGGTGTTTACAAGGTTTTTCCAGACAATGGCCACATTGCTGAAAAGCGGCGTGGACATCGTAGCTTCGCTTGAGATCGCCGGAAAAGTAGTCGATAACGTATATGTCGAAAAATTAATAAATAATATCAGGCTGAAGATCATGGAGGGTTCGACAATGTCTGGCGAAATGAATAGGGAAGCAATGTTTCCCAGAATAGCCATAAGGATGACGGCTATTGGTGAAAAATCCGGGAAACTTGATGAGATGTTCATGAAAATATCGGAATACTATAATGATGAGGTAGATGCCACTGTGGAAGGTTTAAGCTCCATACTCGAACCTGTTTTGATTGTGATATTGGGCGTAGTGGTGGGAATGTTCGTTCTTGCCATGTATCTGCCGATATTTAAAATGGCTATGGCCATGGTCAGTCAGGGGCTTTAAAAACAAATATGTAGAAAAAGGAGAAGGAGAAGGAGGAAGTTTATGAAGAACAAGAAGAAAAAGATGGGATTTACACTTATCGAACTTGTTGTTGTGCTGGTGATTATAGGAATATTATCTATTATCGCTGTGCCGATGTACAGGGGATATGTAGGAAGAGCTATGGCATCAGAGGGCCGTGCGCTGCTCGGAGCTGTTGCGGGGTCTGAAAAGATCTATTTTGCAGAGTACGGGGTGTTTCTGTTAGTAAATCTTACGGGACATGACCCGGAGCTCGACGTCGATTCTACAATGAACACTTATTTCAGGTCGTACTCGGTGGCGCTTACGAACACAAGCCTGGGGTTTGAGGCGACGACGAGCGGGGTCACCGGCGGCGGTGCTGAGGGTATAACCGTGACATTCGACCAGTACCCGAATTCAGCGCCTGTAGTTGAAGTTACCGGTGTATAGACTGTACGTAATACTCTGAAATTACCGGAAACAGTTTAATATTGCCGGGAATGATAGATTGCCGGGTTTGAGAGGCCGTGAAAACAGGCTCTCAAACCCGGGCAGAAGGATATTATAAAGTAAGAACAAAAGCGGAAGAATAACGTATTCCGTATAATGTGGATTGTTGTATGTTTTTTTGGGCTGAAGATATAAAAAAAAACGGGTTTTCAGTAGTAGAAATGGCTCTGGCTGTTGTCATAGGGAGTATACTCATGACAACGGCAGCTATGATGCTTTACCAGATACAGACAAGTATGTCAAGAGGTGAACAGGACCTGACACTCCTTTCAAATATGAGGCATGCAAGGATGATGATACAGAGTGAGGCCAGGAAAGCGAAAGATGTTAATATAGTCTCGGGTACTGAGATAAATATGTATTATCTTGACGCGGCAACCAGGACTATAAAACTGAGCGGTACTGATCTTACTATGGATGACTGGTCAACCGGAGTGAATCCTGATTATCTACTATCTACCGATATAAAGAATATTAATATAATCTATCACGATACGACTACCCAGTCATCGATAAAAGTATATTTGGAACTTGAAAAAATAGTTACTCATCATACTGACGGAATTCACGCAGTAGTAGAATCGAGCGATACATTTGTGACAAAATTAAGGAATAAAAAAACATATTAAATGGCTGATAAAAAGAAAGAAAAGGGAATGGTTCTGATGCTGGTGGTCATGTTCACCGTAATGCTGACAATGCTCGGCAGCGCGTATTTCTTCATCAGTCACAGGGAAGCTATACTGGCTCTGAAAATGGAGCGCATCAAGGTATCGTTTTATGCGGCGGAAGGCGGCGTCGAAAGAGCCAAGGCGTGGCTGGCTGATTATAAAGGAAGTATTGAGACCGATTACGGCCTGACTGCGCTGGATCCGTTCGGCGGATGGCAGATTGTATCCGGAGGTGAAGCCAAGTTCAAGGCGCATATCGATCCGGATGATGATAACTGGGGTAAGGTAAGTAAGACTTATATTATTGTGTCATCAGGCAGTCCGGTCTGTCCGGCCGGCTCGGTTGGCTCGAGCATGACAAAACCTGTTATAGAGCAGGTTATCAGGCTTAATCTTGACAGATACGCCTTTGTTTCCGATAAAGAATGGGATGATGCTGACGGCGCGACAGGCAACAATGGGAATCAGAGGAATTATTTCTGCTATCTTGACGAGTTTAACGGCCGCGTGCATTCCAATGACCAGGTAAGCATACTCGGCGGAACCGGCGGTATATATGGTGATCCCATGTTCAGCACTTCAAGCGCCATACCGCTGGTATACCAGATATCTACTTCGGAAGATATCTGGTACTGGAGTGACGGATTGAGGTCCGGTGGCGGAACCGGCGGGGGGCAGGATCTGCCGCTTAATGATACGGATATATATCCTGTTCTTAATAATGAAATTATGATCTTTGACGGATTTAATATGGGGGAACTGCAGAGTATGGCAGGATGTACGATCGACGGAGATAAGGTCATATATATCAGGGATAATTCTATCCAGTATGATGTCGCGAATGTAGTTATTCCCGTCGGCGGTCTTCTGGTCTGGGTTGACGGTAACCCGACTATCCTGAGCAATCCGGCTTTTGAATTTACAGGAGACCTTACAATAGCGTGTTCCGGCGGTATGACGATCTCGGGAAACATAATCTGCGCGCCCGATCCTAATAAGGGGATAATAGGGCTTGTAGCTACCGGGAACATAGTTATAGATGTTCCGAGTCCGGAGGCATACGGTGATGTGAAAATAGATGCTTTTCTTAAAACACCGAACAAGATAGAATCGCCTGCCTGGTCGAATGCCGCTGTTCCGCCAAGCCGCGTAATAGTCTTCGGCGCGATGGTGCAGGGCGTCCGCGGAGAGCTCGGAGTTCTCCTGCCGGATACATACGGGGTGACACAGTACCGGTCAGGATATGCCATAAAGAGCACCTACGATTCGCGGGTGATCGAGACGCCTCCGCATGATTATCCGACATCCGGTTTTATCACCACGGTCTGGTGGAAGGAAAAACCTACACAATGAACTGTGAACAGGAAATGCGGGGATATC
Organism: Elusimicrobiota bacterium; assembly: GCA_043813605.1. GTDB lineage: Bacteria > CG03 > SLGR01 > SLGR01 > JBDRKX01 > JBDRKX01. Next base: position 15,692 of record JBDRKX010000101.1, read on the forward strand.
GTAAGGAGTTTTATAGATGCTGGGAATAGATATAGGCACAAAAAATATAAAAATAGTGAACGCTGTAAAAAAAAGCGATGAGTTTTATGATATAACAGCCGACATGGTCGCAATTCCTGCTAACGCAAATGCAAAGACCAGAGATAAGACGGTATCGCAGTTGCTCAGGTCACTGGTAAGAAAAAACGGCATAAAGGAAAAAGTAGCTACTGCTTCTATAGGTAATCCGGATATAGTGATAAGAAAACTGGATTTTCCTAACATGCCGCGCGGAGAATTGTCCAATACAATAAAACTCCAGGCTGAGCGGCTCATATATACTGATCTGAATAAGATGGATACCGATTTTGACGTCAGAAACAGGGAAGACAAAGAAGGTATGGATGTTATATTTGTCGCAATCGAGAAGGAGATGGTTACCAGGCATATGAAACTCATACAGGACGGCGGCCTTGAACCGGTTATAATAGATGTCGATAATCTGGCAATGGGCAATAGCTACCTCTCTTTTGAACCGAATGCCCCGAATGAATCCGTTCTGCTGATGAATATAGGACATTCAAAGACATGTTTTACAATAGTCAGCGAAGGAAATTTCTGTTTTACCAAGAGTATATCTTTCGGCGGCAAGGATATAACGGAGGAGATCAAGAAAGAGATGGATATCTCTTATGAAAAAGCGGATGTACTGAAGAAAAAGACTGAACAATGGGATGAAGTGGGAATGAATATAAAGAATATATTGAGGAAATGTTCGGCAGACCTTCTTGAAGCGATATACCGGTCCGTAGAGTACTGTAAAAGCCAGGGATTGCTTCAGTCTATTGACAGGATGCTGCTGACCGGCGGATCGGCGAGACTCGGCGAGATCGATAGTTTTTTTAACGGCATACTGGGTATGCCTGCCGAAATCTGGAATCCTTTTAATAACATCAAATTACTCAGAGACAAGAAACTCGGAGAATACATGAGCGTTGCTCTGGGCGCCGCTATGAGAAGATATTCAACCGGATACCGGTCGAGGCAGAATGTTTAATATAAATATAATCAGGGACAAAGCCATTACCCCGGAGTTAAAAAAGAAGGTACTTGTACAGTTTATTACAGGCGCTGTCGGCGTCGCGGGGACAATGGTGATACTGATACTTATTATGATATCCACATCAGTCAGGATGAACAGTTATGAGAAAAAAAAGGATGAGATTAATTTAAAAGTTGAAGCGCTTATAGAAAAATACAGTATTGAGGAATGGGGTAAAGAATGGCTGGATTCCTATCGCGAAGTGACGGTAATACACGGTATATTTTCCGAGAGGGCGCTCTTTTCTATGATACTGAGGGATATTGTGCGTATGCTGTCAGATGATATGTGTATAGCAAAAATAGAAGTGGGCAAGAACCAGACAAAGATGCTGCTCAAAGTGATCGCTCTTGCAGAAGAGGGCGGAGAATTCACTCAAGTGAAAGAATTCAGCGATAAGCTGGAGACAAGTAAACTATTCGGTTCCGGAATAAGGCTTGAATCCCAGGAGAGAGCTACTTTATATAATAGAGATGTGAATGTAATAACTATATCAATACCGCTTAAGGAGAACGGGTAATGGACAGGGTTCAATATAAGAAAAAAGCTCTGGTTATCGGAACAGGTATGCTGGCTGTGTATGCTATTATTGTGGTTTTGATGGTATTTGCTGTAATAAAACCCAAAGCTGCGTTAGTAGAAAAAGAAAAATATAAGATAAAAGAAATGGAGAATAATTTAAAGGAATATAACGAGTTTGATAATACGGTTAGTGTGTTTGACAACAGCAAGACCGACATAAGGGACGTTTCAGAGGAGTTTAAGAAAAACCTGTTTAACAAGGAAGAAGTAGAACAGGGTATCCTTGCTGAATTGAACAATATCACCCGGCAGACAAAGACCAAGATAGACAGGCTGATCCCGATGGGCTCGGTTATAAGGGAAGAAAAGAATTATGAAAAACGGATATGGAAAATAGTCATGACAGCTGATTTTCAAAGTATATTGTCTTTTATTCATTCCATTGAGAAGAGCCCTATTTTTATGGGTATAGATTCAATTGATATAGTGAGCGGCAAGGAGAAAAGGCTGCATGAAGCTGAAATTGCTATATACACGGTTATACCGGCATTGACATCTGCACCGGGAATTATCTCAAAATACGATCTAAAAAACTCGACAGAAATATTTAAAATACCCAGTGCGACGTTTAATATGGTAGCCAGGATCAGGAGACAAAAGACTGCTCTGCATATTGCTATGATAATGAACAATGACCCGCTTTATTTCGGAGATACCATATTCCCGCACCTTAAAGAAAAGAAAGTTGAAAAAAAGGAAGCAGTAGTAGAAGAGCAAATGCCATCAATTACGCTGCAGGCAATAATCTGGGATCCGGCTAATCCTAATGTCATAATAAACGGGGAGGTGCTTAGCCGCGGCGACAGTATCAAAGGCGTAAGAGTAGTCAGTATAACGCAGACATCAGTAACAGTTGTATGGCATTCACAAAAAAAAGTATTAAAGCTGAACTAAGGAGGAGTATATGAGGAAAATAGTGCTATTTGTTTCGGTCTGTCTGGTTTTCCAGATGCTGTGGATATCCTGTCCCGTAAGTGCTGCGGAAAACCTGCTCTCAATAGATTTTGAACAAGTTCCCCTGGGCAGCGTGTTAAGGGTGCTTACCAGTAAAACCGGGCGGAAATTCATAACCGATAGTGAGCTATCAAGCAAAAGGATCGTCCTTCATCTTAATAATGTTACTCCGGACGAGGCCGTTAACGCTCTTCTTGATACATATAACCTTTATTATGTGCGTCAGGCGGATACCAATATTTATGTTATAAAAAGCAAGGAAAGCGGCAAGATAACGACCGTTTCCCGTATTTTCTACTGCAGTTATGCAACAGCTAGAAACCTTACGAAGGTATTGACCAGCATGGTCACTTCCGGAGGGAAAATAGATGCTGATGACAGGACAAACGCTATAATCGTGACCGATATGGCCGATGTTGTGGAGAAGATAGGGAAATTGATCGCTGAACTCGATACCCCTACTCCGCAGGTATTACTGGAGGCGCGTATTATAGATATTAAGATAACAGATTCTTTAGATTCAGGAGTCAATTTCAGTCTTTTTCATAACAAGAACGGTGCGAGCGAGGACACTATTAAGTATAACCAGGCGCTTGCTCCTAACCAGAGCGTAACCAGCAAGGTCACAATGGGTATACTGGACGGGGATTATGATATTGATGCGATTATCGAAGCCATAGTGACAAAAACTGATGCCAAAGTGTTAACTAATCCGAAATTGCTGGTATTGAACAACAGGACAGCCACAATAACTATTGTTGACGAAGTGCCGTATCAGGAACTTACACAGACCAGTGAAGGCGGTTCGATGGTTTCTACTGAATTCAAGGAAGTGGGTGTTCTTCTTAAGGTCCAGCCGTTGATAAATAAGGATGGGACGATTATCCTTAATATTCAGCCTGAACAGAGTTTCGATACAGGAGTGTCAGTTTCGGCTATTCCTATAATCAATACCAGTAAGGTAAATACTACGTTTATGCTGAGAGACGGTGAAACCGCGGTTATAGGCGGACTGATAAGAGAAACAAACACAGTCACTGAATATAAGGTGCCTCTGCTCGGGGATATTCCAATACTGGGTTATCTGTTTAAGAGGGTTGATATTTCAAAGACACGTAAAGAGCTTACAGTTTTTGTTACGGCCCATATTATTCAGGAATACTATTGATATCAGCAGCATCTGGTTGAAATCAAGATGAGATGATTATGGAGCGAAGATGAACAACACTAAAACGAAAATACTTATAATAGATGACGATACAACTCTTGGCAGCGCAATAAAGATGATCCTGGACAGCGAAGGCTATGATTCTAAAGTTGCCGCTTCAGCAACAAATGCGCTTCAGCAGATAAATAAAGAGTTTTTCGACATACTTCTCTGCGATTATAACCTTCCCGATATGCAGGGAATAGACATGATAAAAAAAGCGCTTAAAATCTCAGCTCAATCGGTACCTGTCCTGATTACCGGCGTCAGCTCTATGGATCTTGCTTTTGACGGTATGCGTGCCGGTGTGCATGACTACCTGGTCAAACCGATAGACTATGAAGAACTGAAAAAAATAATAAAAAGCATTGTCGAGGAGAAGAAAAAGTCTGCAAAGGGCAAGGAAAAACTCCAGGAAATGAAAGAAACGCTTAAAGAAGGATCCGGCCAAACCGAAGAAACCCCGGAAGATACAGACCATGGAGAGATCCCCGCAGCTGATAATGATGCGAAAGAACCTGAGCAGACTCCTGTTGGCGGCTTGTCTCCGGAGAAAGATAAAAAAGACAGTAAAACAAAGCCGGCGGAAGACGGCGCAAAAAAGGAAAGTACTCCGGAAGAAATACAGAAAGAACCAGGGGAGGAAAGCAGTGAAGAAAAGGCGGGAGAATCCGGAATAAAACTTGAAGAAGATATAGATGACGGCAGGGAACGGCAGAAACCGGTTCCGGATAAAGAAGATCTGCCGGCAACAGAACCGCCAAAACAGGATATGCCTGCTGAAGCCTCCCCCCAAGTTAAACCAAAAATAAAATTGGAGCTGGATGATAAGGAAGAAAAACCGGCCGGTACTGAAGAAAAAACCTCTAAACCGGAAAAAGAAAAGAAAGTAGAATCTGTGATCAAACCTGCAGATGTTAAATTCAGTATAAAAAAGCCGGCACCGCCTATATTGAGAGAACCTAAAAAAAACATATTGCCTCCGGAAGAAGATATGCCCCCTCCGGGTGAATCGAAAGAGAAGACCATATTTGATTTTGTGCTGGACAGGTATTCCAAGATAAAGAAAAAACTTAAGAATTATATTATTTTCGGTGTGATATTTGTATTACTATTCATAAGTGTGGATACTGTATTCCTTAAATTGACAGCCCTGGGTAAACAGCTTCATAATATGATCTGGCCGCCGGCGGTTATTCTCGATAGTATACCATCAGGCGCAAGAGTCTCGCTTACAAGCGAGAGTGGTATGGATATAATTGAGGGCAGTATGTATACACCGGTTGAGATACCCAAAATAGCACCCGGCAATTACAGCCTTAAGATGGAAATAGATATTTATAATCCGGTTGAGCGTGTTATAACAGTTTATTCTTCGGATAAAAAGACCGCTAATGTATCAGTATCGGGGAATGTGCAATCGAGCGACTCAAGTGTAAAAACGCAGAAATTCATAATCCCTTTTGAACTGCGTGTTGAAATAGAATCTGAACCGGCCGGCGCGGCCATATATATCGATGGAAAAAGACTGGGGGCGGTAACGCCTTTTGCGGTCGACCTGACAGCAGACCAGCATACCGTTCTGCTTGAGAAAGAAGGATTTGCTAATCTGGGCAATATAGAAATGATTGAAACATACGGCCAGTGCAATATTGATCTTACACAACAGTCACAAAACGGTCTTGACGCCAGGTACTGGCAAGTAAGTTCAATGCAGAGAGGCTTGTTGCTTAAAGGGACGTTCTGGAAGACAGTCCGCATAAATTCGGATCCCAAGGAAGCCCAGTTCTTTATTGACGGAGAACTTACTGGAGTCACACCGTTAGAGATCAAACTTAAAGTAGGGAAGCATAACATGGAAGTAAAAAAGACAGGCTTTGCCGAATGGCAGAAAGAGATTGAAGTGCCCGACGATGAATCTGTAATGGCAGAACTGTTAAAGAGAGTTAAGTTTATAGCATATGGCGAGGGCATGGACAGTGAGGATATAGGGGCGGAAATCTGGGTAGACAGGGAAAAAATAGAAGGGAAAAAGACTCCTTTTTATCATGTTTACCGGCCGGGTACCTACAGGATTTCTGTTCTCCGGCCGCCCGACTTTGTGCAGTGGACAAAAAGTGTGAAAATAGGCGATAAGGATACTGTAATAGCAAGATTGCTGCGTAAAAAGTATTTTATTGAAATAAAGATTACGGAAGAGGATATATCCCAACCTGTGGGGGGGGCAGAAGTTTATATCGATGGGGAAGAAGCCGGACAGAGCGATGAAAACGGTATATGGAAGGGAAGCGTAAAAAGCGGCTACAGAGACATAAAAATAAAAAAAGAGAGAATAAAACTTAAGATGAAATTTATCTATGAGAAAACTGTAAAAGAAGAGATAACGGCAAAGACCAATATAATAGATATTTCGCTCGGAGCCGCTGACGCTACAGAAACAATTGAAGTAGCCCCCGAAATAATAGAGGGAGAAATTGAAGAAATTATAACACCGGAACTGAGCATGCAAGAGAAAAAAAGAGTATCAAAGGACCTTGACAGGGTCAGAAAATACTTCGACAAAGGGAAACTGGACAAAGCAGACAGCAAGCTTGTAGAAGTGTTTAAGACCGATCCTGAAAATATGGAAGGACTTGCTATAAAGAAAGCGATACGGGAAAAAAGGGAAAAAGAACTTATTAAAGAAAGGCTTAAAAAAGAGCGCAGCAAAAAACAGGAAGAAGAACAATACACTGCAGAACAACCGAAAATAATTGAAGAAGAAATATCGGGCAGTGTCATTGTTATAATAGATACACGTCCGCATTTTCCCGGCGCCGCGATATTTTTTGATGGAAAGCGCGAAGGGGAAACTATAAGAAGGATTGGAGAAGTGCCTTTAGGTACTCATGAGGTGTCCATAGAACATCCATATATAGGCACGGTAACAAATAAAGTACAATTCAATGAACCGGATAAAAAGATAGTAATAAGTTTCAGCAATACCGGGGAGGTAGAAATAAAATGAAAAAAATAACGGCGATCTTTATTGCGGCCGGACTGTTGTTAACAGCGGCAGGCTCCATACTTTATGCGGATGATATGGAAACGTATAACGATGCTATCGGCTATATTAATAATTACGATATCGAGAAGGGACTGCAGGGGCTGAATAAAGTCGTCTACTCAAAAACCGCTGATGATGATATAAAGGTGAAATCGTATTTCTGGATAGCTTTTATCAAGATGTTTGACGGTGATGAGGGGAAAGCCGGTAGTGTTATGGGTGAGATGCTGTTAAGCGGACTGGGTGCAGATTATGATACAGCCAGGCTCCCGGTGGAAATATCGCGTGACAATAAGCTTATGGGCATATACGATAAAGAAAAAGCCAAATATCTGAAAGATGAAAAAGAAAAAGAGAAAAAGGCGGCCAAACTGCTTAAAGCTGCAGATAAGTATTTTTCTAAGAATGACCTCGAAAAAGCCAAGGGATCTCTGGAAGAAGTGCTTATACTTGATCCTGATAACAGCAGGGCAGTATCTATGATGAAACGCATCGAAGGAGGTGACAGCCCGGATCCGCCGCTCCAGGCCGCTTCTTCTCCTGCTTCTAAAGACCAGGCAGGTGCGGCCGCTGCCGTGGAAAATAATCCGGATATGACTACAGTAATCCCTGAAGATGATTTTAATCCGGTTGAGACATATAATCTGGCATTGGGCCATATAAACAATTATGAGATGGAATCCGCATATAAACTCATGGCGAAAATTGTCGGGTCGAAGACAGCTCACGAACACATAAAAACCAAAGCTTATTTCTGGACAGCTTTTCTGGACCTGTTTGAGGGAAAAGAGAGAGAAGCGAGAAAAACGATTGTGGATATGCTCTCTGAAGGGCTTGGAATCGATTATGACGTAAAAAAACTGCCTGATGAACTTTCGCAGAACATACAGTTGATGAAAATGTACTATGATGAGAAAGAAGAATATATATACAAAAATGAACACCAGGCGCCGGCGGAACTGGTAAAACAGCTAAAAAAAGCCAGGAAAGCTTATCTCAGCCGCGACCTCGACAGAGCTGAAGTACTGGTGGATGCCATCATGTCAACTCATCCGGAAAACCGGCCTGCGCAGGAACTTAAAACGAAGATCATCAGGAGCAGGGAAATAAGAATAAGCGTGCGTAAGCGCCTGGAAGAAGAATTTTTCCGCAATGCTAAATTTTATTACAGTTCCGGGAATATGCTCGGGACTATGCAGGAGACGAACAAGGTGCTGAAGTTTAATCCAAAACACCAGAAAGCGTATACCCTGTTCCAGGAAGCGTATAAGAACATAAATAAGATTGTCCGCGATTCAAACGAAAGAGACAGGGCTGTTTTTCAGGATGCCGTCAACTATTATCTTGAAGGCAATTATGAAGCAGCCTCATTGAAATTCCGCAAACTGCAGCGTTTCATAAGAGAGGCAGACGTGTTATTGAGCCAATCTGTAGCCAATATAATTCAGAGGGAGAACCTTAACAGATCGATGAAATTCTACCGGCATGCGCAGAAGGATTTTAACAATAGCCGTTTTCAGAGAGCAAAAGAGAATCTTCAGGTAGTTCTTATGCTGGATAAGTACTGTGTCGAAGCGCTGATACTGCTTGAAGAAGTAAGACAGGAACTTATGAAATACTGATTCAGAATATTGCAGAGACAGTAAATCTCTGCGGTATACTGAGATTTCCCGTTATTCCCACAGAATGGTTGAACTGGAATGTGTTGAAATTAATGCCCCAGCCGATGTCGAATTTCTCATCGATATTTTTGGAGCCTTCGATATCGAACCTTAATCCCATCCTTAAAAAAAGCTGGTCTTCAAATCGAGCTTCCCCGCCGAGTAATATCAAAGCCTGCTCTTCATTTACAAGGTAGGGCAGATCGAGTGAAAAAGTCAGTTTTTTGCCGATATCTTCATATACATATGATGCCGCCGCAACAAACCTAAGGGGTAAATCTTCTTCCTCTTCGATGTATTTAAGCTTAGTACCGAGATTCTGAAGGCTTATCCCGGTATTTATGTTTTCTGTAACTTCGAACTGAAGTCCCATATCAGCAGCAAAACCAAAGGCGTTAATGCCGAATACCTGAGAGGTAATGAATTTCAGGTTGAGTCCGGCTGAAAGTTTCTTTAAGTTTTCGCCGCTGCCCATTATTATCACAAGGTCTCTCTGCCCTGTTTCGCTGACGGTGACTCCTGTGGCGTCAAATAACTCCAGTTTCCCGGTAGAATAATAGATAAGCGCCATGCCGAGTACGGACGAACCTAGGCACTGTCCCATATACAGTGATGCCATGTTGCCGCCTGCCAGCCCTCTCTGGTAAGTTGTAGAAAACTCGGTACCGCTGAAAGAAGCCAGCCCGGCGGGATTATATCCGATACTCATCGCTTCGCCTTTCATAGCCGAACATGCGCCTCCCATGGCGGCGCCCCTTGCCGAAATCGGCTGAAGAAGAGTGAGCCCCGCGCTTGTGCCCGGACCTTTTGAAAAGGCTGTCTCCGGAGAAAGTGAAAATAGAAATATTATGAAAAAAGTATATATTATTTTCATTTTACAATAGCTATCTTTTTTACCGTATTGATTCCCGGACCTTCTATATGTAATACATAAACACCGGATGCGACAACAGTGTCATGCCTGTTGCTGCAATCCCAGAGTATGTGGTCCCTGTTCCCGTCTGTCTGTTTTGATTTCTCGCACACAAGGCTGCCGTCGAGCGTGTATATCCTGACTGAGACTCTGCCTGCGCCGGCGGTATCAAAATATATTTTTGCAGTCTCGCCTTTTGCCGGGTTTACATACCCGCTGACACCTCCCTGAATACTGACGCTGTTCTCTTCTACCACTACATCCCGTTCTATATAGACACACAAGCCCTCCTGGGTACCAAACCATCTGTATCCGGTCTTATTATCTATAGCGATGGCCTGAACAAAGTTGCTCGGGATATCGCAGTTGTCCTGGTTGAATGTGATCCATGTGGTCCCGTCGTACTGGCATACACCGCCGCCGTTTGTGCCTATCCAGATATGACCGGAAACAGGGTCTTCCTTGATCTGTTTGACAGTATTATTGGAAAGACCGCTGTTAGTTAAATCATATGTCGTCCAGTCGCCGTTTGTGTCAAGAACGCAGACTCCTTTAATATCCGTACCGAACCATCTGTTGCCGCTCGAGTCTATTTCAATACTCCTTATGCCGTCCGAAGCCAGCTGCTGATTGGTGCTTGAACGAGTGTGAGTTGTCCAGGCCCCTGCCACCGTAGGATCATTTCCCGTTAGAACGCTGATGCCGTACCCGTTGAGTCCGAACCATTTTGCGCCGTTA
>JBDRKX010000102.1:0-56083 GCA_043813605.1 Elusimicrobiota bacterium
ACATCCTCCAATGTATAAATTTTGTCGCCCTGATCATCTGATTCTTTTCTTGTCTGGGAAATTTTCAATCCTTTACCTGCAAATTCGTCAAGCATTATCACATCTTTGCCGACAACCATTCCCAAATATTTGATATAGTCTTTCAGCGCATCCATATACACCGTGCCTTCTGCAGATTCATCCCCTCCCGTAAGTATAAGACACATCTTGGTTTTATCCGCTTTATCAGGATACCTGTCTTTCTGCATCTTCAGGTTCTTGATGGCGTATTCGATACTTTTTCTTTCAACTATCCTGACGACATTCGCTATTATAAAATCATCTTCTTCAACTCCTATACGCCGCCTGAAATCACTGTTAAACACATCTATTTCCGGCGGAGATTCGGTAAAATCCATCACATTCGGTGCAATATTGTCTATGGTCAACAGCCTGTTCGCTTCCCTGAGATAATGTTCCGCTCTTTCAAAATCTTTTCTATCCCTGGAATCATCAGCACGCTTCATAAGCCTGTTATAAAGCTGGGTATTAGCTTCAGAGTTAATGAATACCTGCACTATATTCTCTCCTACAAGCGGGAATGCATGGGCCAGGTAATCGTGTATCTTGTCGTTAAGACGGTTTTCCGGCTGGTATCTTCTTCTTTCGAACCAGAAATCATGGTTATGGTTGATAAAAGTAACGTCTTTACGTTTTTCAGCAACCCTCGCTACAGCAACTCCAAGAGGTATCTGCATCGGAATAGTACTTGAATTCTCCAGTATGACAATCCTGTTGCCTGTTGTGTCTATCCAATCCCCTATCTGCCTTTCAAGAATACTGCTCTGATGTTCAACGAGCTGTTCTACTATCCGGTTCAAAAGAGGCCTTAATTTGTCCATCACTGCCATGTTAAGCGGCAGCCCTATTGACAGGGCACTATCAGCATCAATTAATATCTGTTCTTCTGCAGATCGGATCAGGCGTACAGTCTCGTCATCTAAAATACCGGATCTAAAAGCTCCCTTTAAGCCCGCGATCACTTCTTTCACACTTGTCAGTTCCGTAAATGTAAGTTTTATTATCAGTTCATTAATAGGCTCTGAAAAAGAAACGCCGGGATTCATATGCGTTTTATCTATTCCTTTTGTCTTTATAAATCCTTCACCTATTAGTAAATTAACCGCTGCGCCCGCTCTTTTCAGGATTTTTATCCACTTTTCGGTTTCAAGGGCCACTCCGTCAATACCGCCCATCCTGGTAACAAGTATCCCTGTCTTTATCCCCTTCTGCCCCATCCGTTCAAGTACTTTTTTAAGTTCGCTTTCCGGCACAGCTCTCAGCATATCCCTTTCCTGCTCCGCAACTAATTCTGCGTCGGTAATACGTTCTTTAATAACTTCCGGTTTAACCTCCACTGCCGGCTCCGGAGCTTCAGTTGCTTTCGGTACTTCCCCGACCTCAGGTTCTTCCGGTACTTCCCTGACTTCAGGAGTTTCAGGTTCTATAGGAGCCTTTACAGCAGGCGAAACAGCTGCTTCCTCTTCTATGGGAGCCCTTGCGAACCTTCTCTTTGCCCGCTGAAGGCTGTTCCTGCGTATAATAAAAAGGGTGATACCGGTCAATGCCGCTGCCGTAATACCTCCAAAAGTAAGTGCCGCCGTGGAAAGGACACCGGCCATCATATAAGCCGCGGCGCCGACAATTACCAGCGCAACCGTTCCGATAATCAGGTATTTATACCTGGAGAATAGATCCGCCGCATCAAACCTTTTTCTTATGACTCTCCTTACTTCAGCCCTGGGGGCCGACGGGGCTTCTTCTGCAACTTCTTCCCTGGTTTCAGGCCGGACCGGTTCAGGTTCAAACGTTTCCGGCAGTTCCGCCGGCAGTTCGGCCGTTTCACTGACCGGAGCTCTTGTGATATCAGGTACTGCTCCCATAGCTCCTGTTACGGCTTCTCCGAGAAAAGCGGTTATCCGAGGCTGTGTCTCATTATACACTTCTTCCCAATCGCGGGTATCCTCACGCCCGATTTCAACTCTTGATTCTTTCCCTATAATTACGGATATATCAGCCAATCCTCCCCTTGCCGCAACAACTTTATCTACCGGGAATCCCAGCAGTATATCGGTACGCCAGTCTTTCTCCAGCTCCTGGACCGGCCTTGAAAAGAATTCTTCAAGATATTCGGCGATATCGGCTTCCGCCGCCATATTAAAATTACTCTCTCCCGTATGCGCATGAGTACGCTTTATAGCGGTTAACACTGCGGATTCATCATACAGGAACTGTCTTCCACCGGCGGTAAATACTCCCAGTTTACTGTCCGCTGCCGAGTTTATACCGTTAAGCCAGCCCTGTATTTCGGCTTTTTTCACATCAGCATCAACACTTGTTACCGGTTTCAACCCTGAAACAGTAGCCGCTATTTCAAGCTTATCCCTGCTTACAAGGTGAGCATGTTTTCCGTCTGACCGTGCTGCTGAGATCCTTTTTGATATATCAAGGCGTTTGAGCTCTATTTCCAGTTCACCGGATTCTTCTTCAGACAGGACCCTCAACTTTCCTTTACTGTTAACCGCAATAGCTTTCTTCTCCCCGCTCAGGTTAAGGATAAATACAATCTCTTTGTCGCGATCCCTATGTATGATCTCTTCTATAAAGAACCTGAACCTCACAGTACCGGCTGCTTTTGCGTTTTCTGCAGCCCATTGACCCACAAAAGCGCTTACCAGCCGGGAGATCTCGGCGCTCTTATAACCGTGTTTTTCAAGCACAGCCCTTACATATGAACTGACAGCTCGCGCCACTATCCTTCTTGCGAGCCACGGCCTGTCGAGGAACGTAGGCAGACTGAGATTCTGCAGTATCATCTCTTCGTAACTGACCACTTCTTCTCCCCTGAGCAGTGAATAGTAGAGCCTCATATCTTCTTCCGTATATGATGTTACGCGCGGTATGATTATCGTATACGGGATATTTCTATTTTTCAGTTCTCTTGCGACGCCATATGTATGGAATCCGCCCGTAACCATGACAAGATTGTTCCCTGTACCGGAAAAACTGTCCTCAAATTTATTTATGAAACTGAGATCCCTCTTCTTTGCTATTTCGTAGAAACTCCCCATTTCCTGAACATGCTGTTTGAGCATGAGAAGGGCCGAGTCTATTGCCGAGAACTCTTTTTTGTACTGTATTTTCAGCATATTGAACTTTTCTTCAAATTCACCGGCCCGGGCATAGAACCTGTCAAGTTCATCACGGGTTATCTGGTTCAGCAGGAATTTTACCATAAGCTGTATATAGTTACTTATAAACACGAAATCCTTCTCATTATCGTTCTTGCCTAATGCACATGATATTTCTTCTACGACCTTGTTCTCTTCTCCCACGATACTGTAAGTATTAAGCTCCTTGGAGAGTTCTACGGTTTCTATGTAGTTTTTAAGATTGGAATATGCAGGATCAGTGAATATGAGCCTCGACATCTTCTCACGCATAACACCCGAACTGCTGAAAAATTCCTTAAACCTCTTGAATGTCACAGAAATATCTGGTTTTCCCTCATAATCCAGCTTCATGACTTTCATGAGTTTCCTGTATTCTTTTTCGACCTTGCTGAAATCGATGGTTTCCTGCCGCTGGGCAAGTTTCATATACCTGTTGTACTCCTCGGATATGCCCGCGACAGGTTTATCTGCTATTTTGGCCCACCCTGTAAGATGTTTCTGAAAGATGTACGGGGAAATAAGATCCTGTTTGTACTGGACATACTGTGACCTGAATTTCTGCAGATCTGAAGAACAGATGCTGCTTTCAGCGGTTTTAAGAAGGAATTTGATCCTTTCAAGGTATTCTACTATCTCCGGACGGCGGTTCAGTGAGGAGAGCAGTATCTGCGTATCCTGCCTGTAGAAGTCTTCATTATCCAGTCCTTCCAGTATCGGCGGATCCTTATATGCCGCGAATTCTTCTGCCCCGTTAACAAATCCTTTTTTCATGAAATAATGTATTACATCCGCTTTCACCCTGATATCAGGGATGGAATAGAGAAGGGATACATCCACATCCGCAGAATTACCTTCTGTCCCGACCCTTTCTATACCGTAGTTGTTATCTATATGCGTCAGTATGCCCTTTATGTTCTTCTGGACTTCGTAATTTGCATGCAGATCCTGTATAAGTATAACCCTGGATTTAGAACTTCCCTGCATATACGTTTCTACAACCTGACCAAACTCAAACGGTATTTGGATAGGTTCCATACGGGCGACAGCGGTATTAGCGGCTATATATTTGCTGGCATAAGTATAATCGTTGAATACATAGACGAATACAAAGGATATAATGAGCATCCAGCTTATTAACCTGAAATAACCGCTTTTCAGCATTTTCATCGCTCTTCTATTCCCCTTTTTCCTCTTCCGGCATAAAAAAAACCCGCACTCTGCTCATTTTTAAACAAAGTGCGGGTTAATTCTGCGGGCATACATAGATGCCCACCCGTACATCAAAATTGGATTCATATCATACTTGTCTGCCAGACATTCGATACACCTATCCCTTGGTGTAACAAATTCAGCCCTCCATCGTAGATAATATTGAATACCAGGCGGGGCATGGGCATCCTCCTTTGTGAACAGGGACATATCCTTAGCTGCTTGAGACAAAGCACTCAGTATCAGTATCAACAGTAATAACGTCTTTTCATTACAGACCAGTACACTGCTTAACAGGAAAAATACAAGGCCGGAATTCTTGTTTCTTTCTCTCTGTTTCCGGGTACTGGATTCTACAGGTACTGCATTCTTTTCAAACGGGTTCCTGTTCAGGAAATTGTTGATAACAAGGACTGTTTTCCCCGGGTACGGTATAGCAGTTTTTACAAGTATAAAGCTTTTATTTACCACACCGGGTAGTTGGACGAGTCCAAAGAAAGAGAAACTCAATATGACTATGGCTATTGCCAAAGATATGACTTTATGTTTAGTCATAATAGGTCTTATATATATAGTATAATACTTTTTTGTGAAATATGTGTGAAATATGTGTGAAATATATGTAAAATTAATTATCATTATGTTGCCGTAAACACTCCTGCCACCTTATTCAGGTTAGGTATTATCGATTCATCCGGCTCCAACTGACGGCCGGTAAGTATCCTCATATGACGATCCAGAAGGTCGAGTATTGATACCCGGCCGCCGCCCATAAATGCGGCTGCTGCTACTGCATCCCATCTCTTATTACCGGATAATCCCATTTCTACTATAGTAACCGGCATTGTGACGACAGCTTTTCCGAGTCTGCTTATAGCCATCACAAGCTGGCGTACACCGGATTTCAGCTTGAGTTCAAGAGTCTTTTCTTCTGTCACTTCTACCATTCCCGCAGATGTAGGCACATCTTCTATCTGCTTCTGGCCAAGGAACTTCATATTTATCCTTCCTACTTCTTCTATAATGCGTAAAGCTTTTTCCGGCATTTCCTGGCCTTCAGGCAGATTCATCACCAGGGCCACAAACTGGCTGATCTCTTCTTCTCCTGCCTTGACCTTGTTAAATGAGAATACGGTATTGAACCAGATAGGCAGCGCTATCGCTTCAATATCTGTCATATGAGGCGCCAGTTCTTCCATATAGTCCTCCAAGTATTCAGTTAAATGCAGATTCTGGCTGGAATAACCGGCTATCATGGCCCGGAGTACGTTTACCGTGATATTCATGTCTTTTGACCTGTCCAGAAGCTCAATGATCTTCCTGTAAGTAGCCTGGTTTATAGTCAATACACCATCTGCATAAGAGGTCTTTTCTCCTGTACGAAGTTCTTCTATGCCCAGTTGTGCGGCCAGCAACGATTTTTCACTGAAGTTTTCGGGTATCCGTTTTACGGAAGATATCAGACGCTGCCAGATATTCCCGCCTGTTGTCGTGACTGCCGGTTCCCTTGCCGCCATCTCATCCCATTTTACGGCAAAATCACCGGCTGAAGTATCAAAAGCCCGCGTTTTCTCAACCGAGGCTTCCTGGGCCATCTCATCGACTATCCTCATGGCATCCCGGTCGCTCACGCCCATCTTTACCATATCGTCTACCCAGTTATGATAATCCCTGGTATAGCTGCCTGTATAACCGTGATATACACCGGCAAATGCGGACAATAAGACCGGCTCATTCACAGTATCACCAGTATATATGCCGCTGAAATTAAATGCCAGCGTGAAATCATATACGAATTCCGCCCAGTTTTCCGCGGACATATGGAACCGTTCCTGTAAGCGGCCGCTGTCGATCTGCGACATACGGGAAAGCTGGTTAAAAAGTGCCGGGCGCAGAACCTGTCTGTATACTTCTTCGTAACGGGTAAAATTCTCCTGGAATGCCGTCATACCGGCTTTCCAGTCTCCTATATGGTTGCCTTCGCTAACTACAGGAAGATCAACGCCTGCCAGCCTGTCCATGGCGGAACCGGTATCAACCGTTCTTGCCGGATCGAATTCAGAAACGACCAGACCGTTAAATACGATCAATTCAGCCGCTTTACCCGCTATAACCGACAGTATCCCGGCTAAACCTTCTATACTCACAAAATCCTTTTCATCTATATCTACCCGGAGAGCGACGGCGGCTGACCTGACAAACTCGGTATCATAATCTGTAAATTCCTGTGCATTGAGCCCATCAATATCCTTGAGCATATCGGCGCCCAACTGCCCGTATTTTTCCAGTTTAAGTATGATATTGTCTCTCATCACGTTTCCATTACTGTCAAGAAGAGGTATATTGCGTATTTCTTCTATCGCCGCATCTATTTCACCAGGTGTCATGCGGGTTGAACCAATTTCAGGAATTTTTTCTTCAGGCGCGGCTTCGGCGACAGGAGCAGGCGCTTTTGGCGCTATGTCTTCTATTTCCCGGGGAGAAATGATCCTGTCTGCAACAGAATCAGTGTTATATGTACTGAAAATATCAAATTGCGGACTGATAAAAAATGAGAATTCATATGGATGTTTGTATTCTATCGGTTCCTTAGCGTCTACGGTCTGGTATGTTTGGGGAAGTCTCAGCATGCCTATATCCGGAGGCGATTTATTTGTGAAAGTTCTCAACCATTCCGATATAGCTGTATCTACTCCATCTCCTATGATACCTTTCAGCCACACAAGGGCTTCGGGGCTGAGCCTGTAAAGGCGCGATATTATCGAATGTATCGGCCGTTTATCTTTACCGCTGAATACTTCTTTAACATTATCCAGGGACCTCTCATCCTCGTTCAATCCCCTTAATGCGGTCTGCTGAGGTATTGCCAGCAATATGTTTACCGGCTGAGAGACTATCTTATCAACATTGGCTTTTCCTATAAAGCCTGCCAGTTGGCTAAACCCGGCTTCTGATACAAGAGCTTTTTCGATCTTGGCTATTTTTGAGATATATTTTGCCGAGGTACCTTTAACGACGTAATTATTAAATCTCTTTATATCAGCGTTCTTTATCTCTACTATATATATATTGCCGTCCAGCTCTATAATAGCGTCTAACTCGACCAGCGGCCCGATATTATCCGTTATTGTAATCCCTGTACTAAGTACCTTTGCACCGATGTTCATCAGGTTATCCAGGCCCACTAGTTCGGCAAAGAAATTGTTTATATCAGACAGATTTATGGGTTTCCTTTCTTCACTCATGTATTCATTTATTATATTGGCAATCGTGTTTAAAGTACCTAATACCCCGGGTATTTCGATCGTATTAGCTATCACTTCATGGATATATGGATTTATCTCCAAACCTGTTTGAGTTTTATTAAAAGCGAATACTGCTCCGAGATTTCCAAGATGTTTAATAAGATCTTCATTGATGGACGGGGTAGTTGCTGCAAGGTTAAAAAATTTGCCTAATACCGGAAGGATCCGCGGGTTATCAACAGCCAGATTCAGCGACCTGACTGTCAGCGCCCTGGCAGCATCTGAATCGCTGCTCTTTTCTATTACTTCAATAATAGAGGATATCTGCTGCCGGAATCCTGTCCTGTCTTCAGGACTCATACTTGCAAGCAGCGATTCTATAACATCCGCTTTCATACCCATTTCTGCGAGCATCTCAGGTAACCCCATTTCTTCTTCAGTAACCTCTCTTTTTTCAGATACAACGGGTTCTTCTGCGGGTTTTACCGCTTCTTTTCTTGCCCTATAGTTTCTCCATACCCCTAAAGCAATGATTCCGGCTATAACAAGCGCAAACGCTCCTGCTAACCACACATAGTTGCTGTTAACAAAAGTCTGCATCATGGTTATCAGGTTATCCAGGCCGGACGGCTCTACGATACTCTGTGCGGCACTGATAACATTTTCAGCAGCATCTCTGACGACGAGATCAAGGTTTTCGGGAACAGCAGCCGTTAACTTCCCAACGACCTGTTCTTTAAGCGGTTCGGCAACCGGACCGGCAGTATCTATTATTGTCTGAACAGCCTGCTTAACCGGTTCGACAGTCTTCATTAGTAATTCCTGGCCAGGTTGTATCAGTTCCGGGTTTAAGGCAACTTTAGGATTGTTTGAGATTATCTCTTTTACAAAATTCGCTATCTGCTGGTTCGTAGGACTGTCTATGCCTATTCCCTCAAGGTACTGCCGCGCTATCCTCCAGAGTGAATTACCCGGCTTTACAACCGCAAGTACCTGTGACCCGCGCATTACTATTTCAGCAGCTACGCTTGTGCCTACATTGCCGAGAAAAGTCAGTATCCCGGCAAATATCCCCAGTCCGGCTACTACCGCTGGTTTCAGTATACCGGCCTTTTTAACAGGTGCAGTTTCTGCTGCCGGTTCTGAAACCACTATTCTCCTGTCCTGCATTGTCCTGGCTATCACAGATTTTACAAGCGGATATTTACGATATATAGCATCAAAATATCCCCTGTGAATAGCAATGATCCTGGCACCTTCGCTCCCTGCCCTGACAGTGGCAGTACGAACGGCATCCTGATTAAGGAGAGCTATTTCACCAAAATAGTCATTCAGTTCAACATTAGCTACATACTTGTCTTCTCCTGCTTCATCTTTCTTTAGTACCTGTGCTGAACCCTCTACAAGGATATAAATGAAGTCTCCTGTTGTGTTTTCTTTAATTATGTCCTCTCCGGGCTGGAACGAATCTTCCATAACAAGAGACGCGATCAAAGTCCTTATATTATCAGGCAGGCTCCTGAACAGAGTAGAATCAGCTATATGTTTCTGGTTTTTCCATGTATTAAGGAGTATTTTCTTCACATTTTTCGTGAGATCCCCCGGATAAACCGGTGTATACTCAATATTCGTCATCGCTATTACGGTAGCGTTTGTTTCAACACCTTTCTCGGATAATGCCGATAGTCCCACAATGTCTCCGGGACCCGCTATAGCAATTTCTTTTCCTGTTTTTTCATCAATAATGCGGACACTTCCTTTTCTTATGAAAAACGCTTTATTAATAATAGTTTCCTGAGTTATAAGTTTTTCACCTTTATAAGATTTTTCTATTGATTTTCGTCCGAAAATGCCGCGTTTTCCTTTAAGAAGGTTTCTTATCTGTCTTTTCTGGATAGGATTTAGATAGCCGTTCTCAAGCGCATTTGCCAGCACAAGAGAATCTACAGGTGCTTTGCCGTTAAATACCGGATCGCCTATTTTAACGACTTCGCCTACTGATACCGGTTCTAAACCGGTCATCTGCCTGTCATTCTCATCCTGGTAATGTATGCCCAGCATATTCTTTGTAATATCGTCTGTTGTCCTGCCATAGTGGGCACCTGCGGCTTTTACCAGTTTTGCCACATCCTGATGAACCGGATCGCCTTTTTTAGCGTCAATAAAAAGTTTATCCACCCCGACGAAAAGAAAATCTACTATATCAGTCGCTTTTTCTTTCTTAAGGACAACTTTTTCCTCACCTTTATCGTCAATAGTTATTTCTTCAAGAATACCTGTTTCGGCGTTATATATATCCGATGCCATGACAAAAACACCGCCGCCGACATTTTTCGGAGCTTCGATCCTTATTGCAGCAGTAGGTATACTGTGTTCCACCATCTGAAGTATCACTTTAGTACCGCCCGGCAACTCAATAGTTTTTCCATCTTCGTTCATTTCGGCAAATATCACATTCTTTCTGAGGTCCTGACCGGTCATAAGTTTACTCTTTTTTGAAGCCTGCTCGAGTATGGTCTCCATGCTCTTTCTTACCATCCCCTGTTCAACTATGACCTGTACGCCTCTCTGCGCGCCCGAAAGCATCCCTTCAATATGGTCCGGATGGTTATGCGATATTATTATGTAATCTACGTCAGTAGGCAGGCCGCGCGCCTGAAGCACCCTGTCCGCTTCAGCGTGCGGGTCGATGAGTATCTTTGTCAGGGAACCGTCAGCGTTCCGGATCGCTACATACATTGAAGTATTAAGCGCCGCTCCCGTTGTCCTTCCAAACGATCCAACACCTATAGGCACAGCTATCATCCCCTTATCAGGCATAGACACAGGTTCTGCTTCCCATTCGCCAAGATCGTAGTCAAACGGCCTATTGTCAGACAGGTCAAATGTCTTTTCATTGACTTCTACTTTACCATCATGCATCGTAATAGAAACATTCCGGCCCAGATTAGCGATATCTCCTTCATCTAACACCATAAAATCGACTATATGATGTACGCCGAACGGTTTTCCTTCCCTTAATTCCACAGGACCGAGGAACATCTCAGCAATGAGCGGCTCAAGTATTGCCCGCTGTTCACTGGTCACTATAAGCGTTATCCTCGGGTCCCGGCGCGGCCATCTGCCTCTCACCCTGCCGTATTCATCTGTTACTATGTTGCCATCTCCATCCCTATACATGGTCTCATTGAACATAAAGAACGCAGGCCTCGAATCAGGACTTCCTTTTTCTGCTTTAAAATCTATCGGCCCGAATATGTTCCCGGCGTTCATATCAAACACATGATCGAATATCATGTTCATTATCACCGGGATAAGATTAGTCCCGTCTTCTGATAAAAGGTCTTCCTGTACCGCAAGGAAATCCGGTATCTCCATCGCGTTTTCCATCCTGTAGGCCTTGTCATGCCCGCGGTTGATACCTGCCTGGAAAGTCCATTTATTATTTCCCTTTTTCCAGTTATACCTTAAACGGGTAACATCGAGCAGACTTGAGAGGTACCTTATGCCGGCTATTTCAGGTTCAGTAAGATTTGGAAGGTCAAGAAGCATGGTATTAAGGAATACGGCAGGTTCAAAACCTTTCTGTATTCCGGAAGAGAGGATATCGTTCCTTCTGAGGAGCGTGCTCTGCAATGAGGATTGACCCCATTCAGAGAGAGTGAAATCAGGAATACCGGTGGCGCTTTGTAGCGCATCAATAATATCCTGTATAATATGCGCTCTTTCTCTTAATTCATTGATATTCTTATAGTTAGCCAGTATGTCTTTATGGTATTTGTCTTCTATACCAAGTTCACTCAGGAACGCTCTCATCTCGTTATCAGGCGTAACAGGTTCTTTTTCCTCTTCTTCCCTTCTTCTCCTTAAAGCAGTGATTATCCCTGATATAACTCCTACTGCTCCCGCATCTGACCACTCACCCGGCGCTAATGCGTTCCGGATCTCTGACATCGCCTCGTTAAGTATTCCGAGCAGTCTTTCAGCGGCATTGTATTCATACCTGCTGTCTTCATCATTAAGTCCTCTCAACTTGTCCATTATACCGGTCAATCCGGATCTCACATTATCAAGTAATCCGAACGCATTCTTGTCCGTTTTTGCCAGTTCAATAAGGCTGTTTATGAATATCTGCCTGTTCTCAAATGAATAATCCTCATCAAGTATCCTTGAAACATGTTCCAGTATACCTACCTGTTCTGTACTCACTGTTACATCACCGTCTTTGGTTATTGTGGCAAAATGAAGAACTCCTTTTGATGTGAATTCAGTGAAAATAACAGCAGATGTTATAAGCTTCATTCCTTCGCCCGGCTGTCCGCCTGTGCATACCCTTGCCGCCGCGAACTCAAGGTCATCAACTGACACGCCCATTATCTCGGCAAGATAACCGGCTGCATCGGCCAAAGCGATGACTTTCATCACAACCGTCTCGGGATCTTCACTCGGATCAACTGTTACCATCCTGGCTACTATTCCGGTATAGTTATTGTCTTTTATATGATCTGTAACAAACTGCTGAACATCAACTTCTTCTTGTGTACCATAACCTAATGCAGCGAGCTTCTTCATCCAGGTTACTGTCTCAATATAAGCCCTTTCCTCTTCCATAGCTCTTACACGAAGGGTACTATGGTCACCCATGATACCTATATTGTAATCTTCTATATGTTTCGCTTCATGAGCCAGTACAAGTATCACATTTGCGGCAAAACTCCTGTCCTGCCTGATGTTTTCAAGATGGTTTTTACCTATAATTATTATTCCGGCTTCATAGAACGCCATCGCCTGGAAAGGTATATCCAGTATAACAAAATGCTTTGCATGACCGAGCAGTTCTTGTGCCCGCTCTGGATCGACACTATACATGAATTCGACGATCTCTTTCATCGCTTTCTGTATCTCTTTATCAGCCTGCAGTTTTTCATATTCGGGTTTGGTCATACCGTTCGTCAGTCCGACAAGCTCGGGCCTTGTCGCCATAAGCTCGTTATATCCCAGCGGGGCGGTTATCTGATTTAATATACTGCCGATACGGGCAGTTGGAGTAATCCCCTTAAATATAGTATTCATCACATCGTCTCTTTCAAGAACTTCCATGTGCGGATCATCGGTTGTCGGAGCAAGATAAACGACATTATCACCTAATCCGTTATTAAAGAGCTGCTGATACCGGGCATCCGAATTCGCATCAGGATTGAAGGAATCCCCTCTTATGAATACCTGTTTCAATCCAGCTATCTTTCCGGCAAACTCGCTTACTGCCTCTTTACTGAAGAGCCTTGTCTGTATCGTACCGTTATAATCCTGGACTGCAGAAACGTTACTGTAATCCCTGAAACCCAGTGCGGATATGATCTTCATAAGAGCCTGTCTGAATCCGCCGGAAGTGTTTGCGGCGCTCTCGTTTCCGCCGATTGTAGGCGTAAGTTCTACTACAGAAGCGTTTCTATAGAGGCCGCTCTCATCGTTCAATACGGCATTTCTTATAACGTTTGTCCCGTACGAATGCAGGACGATAGTCACATTCTCTATGCCTTTTGATTCGATGAACGCCGCGAGTTCCCGGTTGAATTTACCCGAGATATCATCGATCGGATTGAGCCAGTAATAACTAAACTCGACTATATTGACTCCCAGCGCTCTTGCGGTATCAACTATATGTTTCATAGTCTCAGGAGTATAATCAGATGCGCCGTGAACAAGTATATATGTCGGCTTGGTATTGTCTATTGTGAATGTATCCGGGGAATCGCTCAGATTGACGACTCTGCCCGAAACAGCCGATACATCAGCAGAAGCTTTTGCCTCTGTTCTTCCGGCTTCGACTTCAAGATGAGCTACTTCCTTAGAATCAATCCTCTCTGTTCCTTCCATCTCTTCATCATAAAATACTCCCGTCAATGCTTCGAATAGGTTCTCTGACGTGAGTTTTCCGTCAACCAGGCTCACTTTGGCTTCTTTGAAATTCCCGTTACGGTCATAGACCTTCAATACTCCGTCTTTTATCATTAGGTTGGCCATGAGCATCAGTTTTTCAAGCAGTATATCGGAACCTATCGCCATAGAAGCGAATCCAAGCGGCTCGGTAGTAAAATACATGAATGTCTCGGCAAAATCCTCGTTATAATTTGTCTTGGCATAATTGCTGACAAAATCGTTCATATCTTTTGATCTACCGGAGAGTTCTATCCAGGCCTGCTTTTGGGTATCTGTAAGGACATTCCAAAAGACATTATGTCCTATCTCGTGCCTTATGGTGCATTCATAAAATTCATCTTTACTACCAAGGTCCCTGGCAGAGAGCGACCTTATTATCTGGTGTATGTGTACAGGAATATGTATTCCGTTATCTTCCACTATATTGCCGTTTGCATCAACTTTTTGAAGCCTTGGCACATAGAGTATCGACCTTAGATCAGATGTATATTCTTCAGGGAAATTATTGACTATATTCTCAAGACGCATCTTTTCCGATACAGTGGCGTCTATGACTGTTACCTGACTGTCGCCTTTTGAAACCGTATCGAAATAGAGTCCCGGGTTTGCCAGAAGTTTCATGGGGCCGATAAGGAGCATCGCCGTGATCAGCGTAGGAGCGCCCCATTTGCCTACTCCGGAGATTATGCCGTTAAACCTTCTTCCAAGTAACGTTACTGTAAGTATTGATAGGACAGCTACGATAGAACCCATAAGAAGCGGCAATCCCACATTAAACATGTCGCTTCCCCTTATGGTTGTATCATATATCTCCCACGGCTGTGAGAGGAGGCCTTTATAATAGAGGGTCCTTATCGCAAGCACCAGGTCGCTCGTAAGTAAGGCTGCTATTATGGAAGACGCTGCAAAATTAGCCATAAAGATACTCCCGAAACTGTTGAGTATACGGGATATCCGCGAACCTGCAGTGGGCTTTTCGGGAACGGCTGATGGAGTTTTAAGAGCTGTCTTTTCTATTGTTTCGTATGCGGATGCGATTTCCCGTACAGGCTGTGCTTCTCTTTCTATTGATCGGTCAGTCTCAAACATTTCTGCTGGAGTTCTAGGTACATTAACAATATCCATTATTAGTCCGCTATTCCAAAGAGCATCGTCATCCCAGCTCAGTATTTTATATTTTATAAATCCAGCTTCCCGTAATATTATTTCTGATACCGTTACATCCAAAGTCTTTATTGCCGTATTTCCCCTTCTTACATATACACCTTTTATATTGCCGGCACGGCCATATTTAGCTAACTCAAAAAGCAGTGTTCTTACACTTTCATTGTTTTGTTTATAATTACCGTCATCCTCTCCACGGCTCTCATTAGTCGGAAATATACCTATTTTCTCAATACTGATATTATCCAGTCTGTTCATGACTTCAGCGATATCGGTTCCAAAATTATCAGGATATACATGCGCTACCGCATACTCGGTTTTTCCTGTATCCCTGTTCCTGCCCTGTATCACGATTCCGGTGCAGCTCATGAACCCGCCGGAACCGATCGCTTCGTCTTTTTCAAGAGACCCGAAGATCATTTCAGTATTAAAAACCAGTCCTGACTGATATATGGTCTTTCCATCCCGCTCTTCACTGTTAAGATGAAGTTCGTGCGCCCCGTCTACGATCGAATATGAGGTTAATCTCTCTTCGGCAAGTATCGAAACCGCCTTTTCGGCTGCGGCTTTCAATTGGGCGACCCTTTCCGATACTATATCGCCCGAAATCTCTTCCAGAAACAGTGTCTTATTCTCTACTGTCTGTTTATATTCTTCAGATCTCAGATATTCCGCAAGCGGAATTTCTCCTATCTTACTGTCTTTTACAATGACATTTTTAAGCAACCCGTCACTGACCGCGATCCTAAGTACTCTCGGAATTTCCGTGCCTACGACTTTGACTGCTTTGAATCTTGATTTACCCCTGTCTGATGCCAGACTTATAAGAGATCTAATATAATTTCTTATAATAGAAGCCAGGCGGGCTTTTCCCGGAGCTTGATATGCAAAATAACCGAACAGATCCGACACCTCGAATGTGTCTTCTGTTTCAGAAAACCGTATTTCCGCCAGTTCTTCTCCTTCAGCATTGAATATAGTGTTATACTGGGGATTATCAGGTGTGGGCGCATACCTGAATCCGAAAGCATCTACTTGAGTATTGATTATTTTTTCATGGGCAGTTATTTTTACCAGTGATTCGTATGCATTGATCCTAGAAAGGACATCTTTACCGTGTATTTTCGTTAAATACCGGGATATCATCCCGTGCTGGAAGGACCTGTCTGTTTCCCCGATGATACTCTTGAGCATATCCTGCGTCATCGCCGGATCGTTAAGCTGGGCAACATGGTTAGGAGTTATCACTGGAACTGCCGAACCGGGAGTGAACCCAAATCTCAGGACCTGTTCCGCTGACGCGAGTATATGCGCTATCTGCTGGATATCTTCCGGGGTTTCGCCTGAACCTTTGAGCTGTTCCATCCAAAAAGCTTCCCTCGATTCGTGGAATATGGATTCATCCTGGTATCTGGAACCGGTGACTATGACTAAATTGCCGCTGCTGTCCCGGAAATTATGCGCCCAGTATCCTTCAGGAAGTTCATTATCATCTACAACAAGTAACCTGGCTGTTATTTCTTCTCCCTTAATTACCCTTTTTTCGACTCCGGATGCGCGTTCGGCCCACTCTTTTTCCATAGCCCTGGCCTGGGTTAGTTTAGCCGCATCTTCTGCCGTCCGGACTCCTATCCTCTTGAGAGCTCCTACTGAAGCTCCGACAGGAACAGGAGGTAATCCAGATATTGGCGCACGGGCTGCAAACACTTCCTTGTCATCAATCTCGACCGCCCGGGCGACATCGGCATCATCCAGCACCTGTTCCTCTTCTATTTGTTCCACATGGAATATAAGTACTTCTTTTTCTTCAGCACCCTTATGAAAATATACGCCGCTTCCTTTTATCCTGACTAATAGCATATCCTGTTGGCCATACCTGGCAATAACTTTATTCCTTAACGGAGTGCCCGAAAAACAACTCTGTTCATTAGTTATTCCCCTATTCTCGTTTTTCTGAACCAGCCGTTTTGCTATCTCAAATTCCTCTCTGGTCATCACACGATAGATGGTCGGTACATCTCTGGGGCTGTTTACTATTTTCTCTGCATATATATCATCCCTCAAATTCTTTAAAATATCTTTTCCGGCAAGCTGCTTTGAAGTATACCTCAGTACTCTGAACAGGGGATCATTTATTGTTCTAAAGAATAGGTTTTCGATCAGTTGTTCAGTATCCATTGTAACAATTCCACCGGTTACTCCATTTATCCCCGGAACAGCCGCACTCCACTCAGCTTTAAACATACTCGCTAAGTCCAGTCCCAACTGCTGTTTCATTGCAATTATATACTTGATCTTAGGCAGCATGCTGTTCATCATGTCCATATACGCCTTAAACCTGCTGCCATCGCCTTTCATCATCTGAGATAAGGCCTGCAAGGCATTTATGTTGCCTGTCTCCTGAAACATCTCAAGCAGTTGATCAAAATCTTTAGGCATATTCCTGGCCCATTTTTCCATATTTTCGTTAATCGAGGTTGCCTTCTGACTTTCTTCAATATGGTATTCGAGAATAGAATTATACTGTATGCGGTCCATATCCGGGAGTGAAACCATTTCGCGGGATATTATCTTTGCTTTCTTTGCAGGTTTTCCTGTTTTTCCTGACACAAGAGCTTCAAGCAGCTTTTCTTCTAACCGTATCTCAGAACCGTCTTTAATTACTGATTCCAACTCTCTGAAATTTATTGATGTAATATCAGAGAACCACATCCTGCCTTCTTTCGGATTAAAACTAAAAAGATCATCTGCACCCTTCTCTGTAGCGCCCGCATCCATGGTATAACTTCCTGCATCACACATAAAGAAGATTGCCGATAGCTCAAAATAAGCTGCGGCAGCAATTCCGGCCTTTTGTGCGCCTCTTCTGATAATACTAGCCGCCCGGTCAATTTTCCCGCTGTCTTTCAATACAATACCTATAGATTCTCCGTCAATCAGATTTTCTGCGACAGCTATCTGGGAACTGCTGTAACCGAGTTTTCCAAGCATTTCCCTCATCATTCGGGCTGTCTCTTCGTGTTCATCCGTACCCTCGACGAGAGCCTTAGGTTTACCTATATCATGGAGCGCCAGTATAAGACGGAACAGCCCGGTATCTACACCTGCAGGAAATTCCATGCCTCTAAAATATTTCTCAAACTGGCCGAGCAGCATCAGAGTATGTCTTTCCAGCGTATTGTCCCAGGTAACCTGCTCCGAGTATAAGGATTCAACTTCCGGAAAAGCCTCCTTGAGTGCATTGAGCAGTGATTCGGGAGAAAATTCATCCCCTTCAGCTATTCTTCTGACTTTATCTACAGTTGACATCCCGGCCAAAGGCTTCGGCCTGACAATTTTGACTTTTGCATTGATTACTGCCTGAACGTAATCCTCATAATCTGCGACCATGTTGAACGCGGCTTCCCCGAGATATTGTTTCACCAGGTCATGGTGTTTCTGCCTATCCTGCGGCTTTTCTGATATGATAGCCTGCAGCTGTGAGATCTGCATATCATCGACTTGCTGCTGGTGGAACGGTGTAAGACTGTTTATCCCCCCATACTTGATTACCTGGTCAGCTGAAGCAAGTATATGAGATTGATGTATAATTTCTTTTGCTCCTTTCAATCCTGCTTCTTTCATTAAATAAGCTGTCCAGGCTGCTTCCTGTTTTTCATGAAAAACGGCTTCCTGAGCGATATCGGATTCGGGAGGAGCACGGGTAACAACAACCAGAACCTTCCTGTTGCTTTCTGCATCTACTCCTGTAAAACGCAGGGATTCTATTCCTTCGGGAAGATTTCTATCACTTATTACCCTTATTGTAACCGAAAACGTCCGCTGACTACCCTCATGACCAACGGTTATCCTGTCTGAGGATTCCGGAGTTCCTTTTGATTCCCTCATCCACCGGGATTGGTTGTTTTTTATCAAGCCGTCCAGTTTTTTCTCTTCTTCACCGGTACGTCTACCCATAGTTTTCATGGCATTATCTATGTCATCTATATCCCCATCAGGTTTTTTTGAGAGTAAGGTACCCTTATAGTCTTCGAGCTCTTTGAACATTCCCTGTGATAAACTGATATCATTTATTCTCACATTATTGATCAGTGTGCTTAAATCAGGTGAATCGTCAAGACTTGTCAGCGCATTTATTAATGCGTCTAAACTCATATCATCTTCAGTATTAAGCTCGGATAAGAACATATGGAGCCTTGACGCCGGGCTATTGTCAAACTGCCTTGCTTTTCCTGTATCATTTAATATATTTTCAAATATCTTTTTCAAAGGATGATTATCAGGTATCCTGTTTAATTCAAGGGCTTTCTTCAAAACAGCTGTGCCCGGTATAACTACCCCGCCAGCTGCTTTTTCAGCTAATTCTTTTACCCCTTGCATACCGCCTGTTTTGTAAGCATCAATCATCTCGCCAACTGTTGTTTCTAATGCGTCCCCGACAGACCGTACAGGCTTACCTGCTTCTCTGGCAGCTTCTGTCACTCTTAGATCTCTGACTTCTTCGGGAATCTCATCCAACTGACTAATAATCTCTTCATCCGGTGTTTCAGACAATATTTCTTCAGCGGATGGTTTTACTAACTGAAGCGCCTTTGCAACCGCGTCTATTGTCTTGGGGCCTGCTCCTTTAATAGGGCTGAGCAGCCCGTTCAATTTTTCGAAACTTGACACTTGGTCAGGAGTTGCTCCAATAAGGGCATTAACCACATCATCTTTAACTGTTCTCTTGAGTGATTTCGGTAGAGCGGCGCGTATATTCTTTTCAAATTGGTCAGATTTTGGCTCCGCTTTCGCCTTATAAACTCCAACTGTCTTTTGAGTCAGCTGATCCCGCATTCTGCTTAATCTGGAAAGTGCGCCTATAACTTCGTCTCTGGCCTGGTCCATTCTCCTTATATTGGGAACCATGTTCCGGGCCAGATTGAAATTTTTTCTTGCAGCAGCCAGATCGTCGTTTTCAAGCGCCTGTTCAGCCTGTTCCAACACGGCGTTAACAGTAGTCAGATTATCTATCTGTGTCTGAGTGAGTACAGCTTTCGGGGCCTTTTCAGCTTTTGCAACTTCTATCGTCTCTACAGGCACCGGTTTTTCGCCGGCTCTCACCAGTATCCTGTTAAGCCCCGCCAGATCTCCATAATCCCGGTCATTAACTGCCTTTTTAAAGGTCGATTTCATGAATCCTTCATGAGCTTTACCGCCCGGCAGCGGATATCCTACGGGATCCAGAATCATGAAATTACTACCGTCTTCCGTTATGTATATGTTATCTTCATGAAAATCACCGTGTACAATGCCCGCTTTGTGCATCGCAATAATAACTTCTTTTAGCCTGTTCAGGAGTTCTTTCGAGAGCGGTTTGTCGTATTCGCCAAGCGGTACTCCGGCAGCTTTTTTCATATAATAGCCTTCTACCTGCCCGTTCTCTCCGTATTTAAAGGCCAGTGGTTCCGCTATATGTTCAGGGAACATCTTGTGCATAGCTTTTAAAGCATCAAACTCAGCTACTATATCCCTGTATGAGTTCCCGAACCGGAGGGGTGTTGTCCTCATAGCAGCGGACTTAAAAAAGACATCCGGCCTGTTTTCAAGATCAGCTTCATCTATGGGTACTTTAGCCAGCGCTTCTTCCGTCTTGGTTCTGGTCTCTCTCAATGCCTGCAGTTTTTCCTCGTTTAAACTGATAGTATTCTTTATCCGGTCTATATCAAAAAGCAGTTTTCTCTTAGCCTCTTCGTTTTCAACGGCTTTTTTATACTCGGCATCCAGTATCTGAACAGCTTTGTCAAAATTGCGTTTCTTGGCGTTTTTCTTGATCGCCCCGATAATATTATCAAGCTCGGTTTGAGCTTTCGCATATTCAAGGGTACCCCGTTTATCCTGGGCGGACAGGATAGGACTATTTTTAGCTCTCCAGTACATGATATATAACTGGATACTATCTTTATTCAATCCGTCTTCAATCGCCTGCACCTTTTCCAATTCTTCCTCAGCTTTTTTAAGTTCTGCCTCGGAGGTTGCTTTTTCATCTGTGCTGTTCTTTTCATTTATATCGAGTATCCGGTTGATATTTCCATAAAGTCCGGCTGTAGCAAGCCCGTTCTGTTCAGCCAGGTTATACTGCCCGAGTGCTGCCTCTGTATTTCCCTGCTTCTCCCAGGAACGGCCCGATCCTAAATGTGCGCGCTGCTTTAATGCGTTCTTCAGATTTTTATCAGCAACCTGATCGGCAAGCTGGATCGCTTCTTCATATTTTTTCCTTGCGTAGAGGTTATCATCATTCTCAAGAAAAGCATCACCTTCGTTGAGGAGTATTCCAGCCGGATTTTCCGGATTCTTGATCAATCCGAGTTCTCCTGATATTGCGCTGATAGGTTTTTTTCCCACACCGATACGCTTAAGTATCCGTTCAAGTTCATTATAACTTGTGACAGTTCTGCCTTTCAGCGCCTGGATAACCTGGGCTTTCATCTTCTGTTTAAGCCCTTTGTTGTCAAGTTTTCCAGCAAGCTCTTTTTCTACCTTTATATCGTTCATTATCCTGTCGAGCTGTGCAAGGTACCCGTTGATATTCGATTTATTCCACTGTCTTACCGGTTCAAGGAATTTTTCAAGAGGAACATTAAGGTCAACCGGGTTCTTGAGATATTCTTCTATTATCGCCTGCCTGATCCTTGCAGGCATCTTCACAAACTCTTCGGCAGCGGCTATGCCGGCAAATATCTCTTCCAGTTTTTTTATGAACTGACCGGCATTTTCATATTTACCCTGCATGCGGGCGGCCTGATATATATCGTTTATAATAGACTCTATTACTGATTTAGATATACCGGCATCACCCAGCGCCTTGCGTATCCTGTCCAGTTCGTTCACTACGGCTTTAGGAACAACAGCCGCCTCTTCTGCGGAAGCTACAGAAGGCTCTAACTTTGATCTCACAGATGCTACGGTATTATCGGCTGTACCCGCCGGGATCTCCCGGAGCAGTTCCATAAGGTCGTTAAACCTTTCTTCAAGGACCTTTTCCCTTTCATTAAGCTGTTTTGATGTCCTTAATGCATTCCAGGCCTGACCCATTCCGTTCATATATCCGGCATTCTTCGACAGGGTTTCGAGTTCCATCACCAGCTTATTCAGCCTGTCAGTGTATTCTTTCTCTGAAACCTGTTTAGGAGCTTCCGCTTCTTCCGTAACCGCTTCTTCACGCGCTGCCGCCGGTATCATTGCTGTTTTCTGGTCATTCTGCCAGATAAAGAAAAGTGATACGGCGCCGAGTATGGCGATCGAACCGGCTACCATAGGGCCGGACAATATTGCAGCTATTACCGCAGCTATACTCACCCCGCCGATAGCTATCGCATACCTGTATTTGTTTATCAGTCCGCTCACTCCAAGGCGCGCCTTAGGCCTGCGGGTTGTCTCGGCAGCGGTTTCAGGTTCAGCTGTAATACCTGCGACTTCTTTACCGGAAACTAACCGGGCAAACTGTTCATGTTCCTGTTCATTCGGCACGTCCGGCAATCCCCGGCCTTCTCCCTGTGTATGCTGGGCCTGTATCCTGTTCCTGCTGTCCCGGGCCATACTGATTGATATACCGCCCCGGGCGTCAACAACCTCTTTTTCAGTGTACCCTTCGAGCGCCTTTATGCGCCAGTCGTTGTTCTCTATAAGACTCCTGAGATACCCGTCCAGGTCCTTTTCGAACATGTCAGCGTCTTCCCGTAACAGATAAGAGTTCTTGAGCTTTTTCAGTGTCTCTTCGGTATTGTATACAAAATGGGTATTGCCGACTGATACCAGTTTCAGAACACCGATCATCTGCCTGTTAAGGCTTTCGAGCCATCCATTGAATGCCGCGATATCTACCTGACCTTTTTCAGAGGAAACCTGAGCCATGGGATAAAGACCGGTTATAGCCTTTTTAACATTAAGGAAATTCTTTATCCGGAGACTGAGTTTGTAAGGATTGTTCTTGAGTGTATTTATGCCTGCGGCGACCCTGTTCCATCTTGCCTTGTGTATTATCGCCTTTGCTTCCTCTTCAGGTACTATCTTGATCTTACCCGAACGGTTTATACCCAGCATAACGAGTTTTCCGGCCAGATTCATGTAAGTGTATGCGTATCCGTCCTGGAACACCTTGTCTTCCGGGTAGAAATTATACTTTTCTCCCGCTGTCTTTAAACTGATATACCCTTTGCTCCATTCACGGCCAAAAGCCATTACTCTGTCAAGTAAAGTGACATTGAAACCCGATTGCTTGAGCTGATCCCGCATCGCTTTTCCTATTTCCCTTATGACGATCCTGTCAAGGAACCAGTCCTGGCCCAGGAAGAAGGATATGAGCGCAAGCGTCTGAGGAAGTACATCCTCATAACTCAGCACCGTATCACCGCGCATGAGCTGGTAATACCTTTTTGTCACCGTCTCATCATGAGATGTGACCCTGGGCGCCACTATCGTATAATTGATAGCTTTTTCTTTCAGATGCCTTGCAACACCTTCCGAATGGAATCCTCCGGTTACCATCACGATGTTCTTGTCCCGCCTGGAACGCTTTATAACGAAATTATCGACAAACCTCACATCCCTCTCGCATGCCATTGAATAAAAAACGCCCATTTCCTCGATATAGGGTTTCAATGCAGACAAAAGGTCGTCTATACCGCCCATCTCCTCGTTATTTTTGAACATAAGCGCATTATAGGACCTTTCAAACTCATCTGCCCCTTCATAGAACACATCCAGTTCTTCCCGTGTTATCTGGTTGAGAAGGAATTTTATCAGCGTCTGCACATAGTCAAGCACGTATACAAGGTCTTTTTCCGCCTGATTCCCGCAAAGCCCGCTACAGACGGTCTTTATCACTTTATCTTCTTCAGTGAGCAATTTGTTCGTGTTTATCTGTTTGGAAAGCTCGATATTGTCGAAAAAACCGGCAAGTGTCGAATAATTCCTGTCCAGACGGGCTTTCTCATATATCTTTTCACGCCTGGATGTTGGAGTAGAAGACATGTGTTTCATTATCCTGACTGTACCCGTATCCCCGGAATCTTTCTCATAATCCAGGTAGTTCAGAGTCTTCATAAGGTTGTCGTATTCTTTTACGATCTTCTCATCATCCAGGTCATGCCTGTTTTCAGTGAGTTTCATGAATTTGGCGTATTCGGTCGAAATACTGTTTATGGATTTTCCGGTCCGGTCAGCCCACTCTTTAAGGTACTTCAAGAAGACATGAGGGCTGAGATTTCTCTGTTTATAAAGTATGTAATGGCTCCTGAATTTTTTGAGGTCGTTTGAGAATACCCTGTCTTCTACCATTTTCAGCAGGTATTTTATCCTCTGAAGGTATTCCACTACCTGTTCGCGGTTGTTCAGTGATGAGAGAAGGACATCGCGGTTTTTGTCGTAGAGCTCACTGTCTTCTATACCATAAACAGGAGGAGAGTTCTTTTTAAGCGCAGCAAACCCCTCTGCACCCTTTATCAGGCCGTTTTTCATGAAGAAATCGACTGATTCCTCCTTGCGGCTTGCGTTCGGTATAGACGATACTATGGAAAAATCTATCTTCTTGTCACTGGGACTGCCTTCAAGGCCTATTTTGCTGATACCGTAATTTGTGTCTATGTGCTCGAGTATACCGCTGATGTTTTTTTGTACTTCGAAATTCGCATGCAGGTCCTGAATAAGTATCACCATCGGGTATTTGTCACCGGCATTGAACCTTTCAACAACCTGACCGCATTCAAACGGTACATCTATCTCATCTGAAGTTTCTATCTCTATACGGGCATAGGCATAATCATTCAGCACGAATACGGTCAAAAAGGATGTGACCAGTATCCAGCTCGTTATTTTAGTGATTATGTTGTCTAAAATCTTCATTTATTCATAAAAAAAACCCGCACTCTGCTCATCTCTAAACAAAGTGCGGGTTAATTACTCGGGCATTAGATGCCCGCCCGTACATCAAAATTGGATTTATATCATACTTATCTGCCAGATTTTGGATACATTTATCCACAGGTGTGATAAACTTAAGCCGCCATCTGGAATAATACTGAAAATCATCATCGGGAGGCCTGCACCTCCGTTTCAGATAGTCGGTAAAACTCTTTAAACAAACACTGACTGCAGCCAGTATCCCTATCAAAAAGACAAGGAACATTGACTCTTTGGAAGCAAAAAGCGCTCCACCCATGATAAGGAAAAGGAAATTGAATATTTTTCTCGAATCCTTATCGTTTGAATCTCCCGCTCTATTACTCGTTTCCTGTACACTGCCGGTAGCGGCTCCTTTGACACATCCATTGACTTCCATAACAGCGATCGACGGATAATTCAGCGCGGTTTTCAGCAGTGAAACCGCTCCGGTAATGTTCTTCTGGATCTGAAAAGTCCCCAGAGAGGTGAAAGACAGTATTACCAATACAGTCAGTATCGACAGTATTTGTCTTTTGTTAGAGTTTTTCATTATATACTCTTTTCTATTAAAAGTATACTGTGAAATTGTGAAAAATTTGAGTACGGAATGTAAAATGTTTGTAAAATATTCATATTCAAAGTATCCTTTTAAGAACCGCTAAATTAATAACACGTAATTATGAATTAATCAAGAGAGGGGATTTTTAACTATAAATCCATATTTATTAATAGAAATGAAAATCCGGGAGGGTAATAATACTCAAAAATAGAGATCCGGACTGCCCTTTCAGGAACAGTCCGGATCATGTATTCGGGGAGAATATCTCCCTTTTCTAAAAGCCGACTTTTACGTCGAACTGAGCACGCTCTCTATCAGGTTGTTAGGCACGATATCATTGCTCGTTCCGCCGCCCAGGAACGCCGACATGGACGCTTTCAGTTGGTCGATTATAGAACCTCCATTACCGAAAGCGTAAGCCGCTATAGTGTTTATCTGTCCGCCGTTTATCAACCCTTCGCCTGGAAGCACTCCGAACGGCATTTTCGCCGTTATATCAGCCGTCTTTGCGAATATGCTCTGGATTATACCGACTAGTTCACGCGCGCCGCCTTTTTCCTCCAGGTATTTCTTTATTCCGGCCGCTATGTAACCGTGTGAACCGGAAGGCTGGATATTCTGCAGTTCCCCGAGGAATCCTTCGTTTATCCTCTCTGCCGTCTCTATCACTTCTCCCAGCTGTTTTGCGGTCACTCCAGGCAATTTCTCGGCTATATAATCAGACAGCTCCTGTGTCGAACCGGCTGCCAGCGATTTCACCCAGCTGAACCACACTGGAAGCACTATTTTCTCCGTATCACTCATTGCAAGGCTGCCGTCAAGTTTCCCGAGTTCTTTCATGTATCCCTCTGCCGGGTTCTCGTCATACCGGTGCATCTCGTATGCAGATATTGTTGCCAGCACCTTGACGGCAAGATCAATATCCGCTGCAGCAAGCTCCTGTATAGCTTCATAAATATCGCTTCTTACGGTCAGTTTACCGGTTTCCGGGTTATAGGCAGTCACATCGCCTTTTTCTGCTCTTTCTACGCCTGTCACACCCATAACAGTAAGCTTTTCAGCCATGCCAGCCGGAAGTTCCCTTGCGATCTCTTCAATTGTTTCCGTATCCGCTAATACCGCTTCTATCTCCTTGACCTCATTTTCACCAATATAGGCTGCCGGAAGATCGGTCTCAAGCGCTGTTGTCAGATCACCGACAGTATCTATTTCGGCATCAGTAAGTATCTGCTTGACTCCGTCTGAAAGGTCAAGATCATTAACAGATACATCCTGAACGCTCGAAACTGCCGCGACCTCACTCAAAGCTGTCTCAATTTCGCTCATCACAGTTATGCCTAATTCAAGTGAAGCAAGAACACCGTTATTTATAGCTGTTTCAAGTTCTCCGACATTGTTTATTCCCGCATCTTCAAGCTTAAGCTTGGTATCATCAGACAATGCCAGTTCCTGTACAGGTATTTTCTGTACTGCCGGTATGGATGTCAGCTCATTCAGCGCTGTTTCTATCTGACCTAACTCATTAGGACCAAGGTCTGCTATCGGGAGCGCTGTATCAAGCGAATCCTGAAGCGCTCCGGCACTTAGTATACCGGCTTCCATGAGAGTATCCTGGAGTGCAGGAGAAAGACCGAGACGGTCGACAGATACATTCCTCGCTGCCGCACTGAGAGGCTGCTGTGTCTGTGTTGCCGGCACATCTGCTGATGATATCCCGAGGAAACTCTTCACTTTGGATGTCAGGTTCTTCAGGCTGTCAACAACAGCGACCGTAGTCCATCCCATTGCACCGTAATCATACGCTCCCATATCAGAAGGTGTTGTCGTCTCTATTATCTCGCTGTCTTCATAGACACCGTCTTTATCGACATCAACGACTACAACCGCATGTCCCTGGCCGGTTTCCTTGTTGAAAAGGAGTTTAATCACTGCCGACAGGCCCATATCTTTTGCCGCCAGGAAGAGCTGCACGCTCCTGTCAAGACAGTCTGTAGCAATCTGACTGGCACCTGCCGCTATACTCGACATCCTCTCGTTTATACCGGCCATTGTGGTATAGAACAGGTCCGATGTCGGAGCGTATATCTGGTTCTGGACAAAATCAACGATCTTGGCAAAAACACCTTCCGGTTCTGTGCCCTCTGTGTCTGCTGAAGGTATTGAAGCCGATATCTCAGGTACTGTCCTTTCCATTCCGAGGAGACTGTATATCTCGTCCTTTTTCTCGGCTGAAGTGACTGGTTTGTCGAGTACCGCTATTATCTGATCGATCGTATCGGGCTGTGCCGGTGCATCTATCTCAGCTATTACCGTTCCGGTAAGTGCCAGGTTCTCTGCCAGGTAATCCTGCGTCACACCTTCCATCTCAGGAAGCAGTTCCGCTACAACTTTATTCTTCACTGACACGTCCTGACCTTCGGCAACAGCCATAACAAGATCGGTGTAGGATATCGTTCCTGTCAGGTACTGTACCAGCGGTGACTCGTTGAACGCGCTCCAGTTGCCGGCTTCAAACTCTATCGCTGCCTTGATATCAGCCTCGGTCATACCGGCTATCACAAGAGGTGAATCGGGAGCAGTAAGTATTTCCAGTACGTTTGCTGAAAGAGCCGTGCTGAGCGCTTTATAAGCGTTACTGCCTATGCTCACAGGGCCGCCTTCTGACTGTGCCCTGATCAATGCATTTATAAGTGTTTCCACTTTGACAGGTTCATCCGTATTCTCTATTATTCCCGCGTTCTGCAGCGAATTAAGTATATGCGTTTCAACACCAGTATCAAGACCGAGAGCCTGTATGGAAGTATCTGTAAATGTTACAAGCGAACTGAATTCCGCAGGCACTGATACAGTTTCCGGTATTACTCTTTCTATACCAAGAAGACTGTATATCTCGTCCTTTTTCTCGTTTGAAGACACCGGTTTGTCGAGTACTTCTATTATCCGGCCGGCAATTTCCGGAGTGACTCCGT
The DNA here is from genome assembly GCA_043813605.1 of Elusimicrobiota bacterium. Taxonomy (GTDB): domain Bacteria; phylum CG03; class SLGR01; order SLGR01; family JBDRKX01; genus JBDRKX01. The sequence continues at coordinate 28,220 of JBDRKX010000102.1, forward strand.
CAAGTGTCGCCACAAGGTCTTCCTGTGTCACACTTCCCATCTCAGGAAGCAGTTCCGCCATAACTACATTCTTCACTGACGCGTCCTGACCTTCGGCAATAGTCATTGCAAGATCGCTGTAGGATATCGTTCCTGTCAGATACTGTACCAGCGGGGACTTATTGAACGCGCTCCAGTTACCGGCTTCAAACTCTATCGCTGCCTTGATATCAGCCTCGGTCATACCGGCTATCACAAGCGGTGAATCAGGAGCAGTAAGTATCTCCAGCACATTCACCGAGAGAGCCGTACTGAGCGCTTTATAAGCGTTACTGCCTATGCTCACAGGGCCGCCTTCTTCCGGTGACCTGGTTAATGCATTCATAAGCGTCTCCACTTTAACAGGTTCATCCGTATTCTCGATTATTCCTGCATTCTGCAGCGTATTGAGTATCTTTGTCTGGACAGCAGCATCCAGTCCGAGAGCCTGTACTGTTGTAGCAGTTGTAAACGCTTCGAGCGATATCGATTCAGCGGCCGCCTGGAAGACTATTCCTGTATACGCTTCCCATACCGCCTGCTGTTCTTCGGCTGACATTGTTTCCGGAATAAGATCGGAAGCCATGAGTACCGCAAGCTTATCCTGAGGTTTACCTTTGAGTTCAGGATATGCCGCTACATTATTCAACATATCTGCCGCTCTGTCGAGACTCACAGCAACCGACTCTCCGGCATTCTCGGTAAGCATAGCGTTGACATCAGCTACGACCGGCGCCAGGCCGGATGTTATCAGGTTCTCCGTCTGTTTATCATCAAGCTTGAAGTTCTTTGTCTTCAACTCTTCGTAGAGCCTGGTGCCTTCAAGTATTGTCCTCTTTCTATCGTCATCACCTCTTAAGTTCTCTATTTTATCCAGTTTGGTATTGATAATCACAAGCCTGCTTACAGGATCCAGTCCCTGCATCATCAACATCATATTCTCTTTTTCTACAATTTCCTGTACCACAGCGTCTACATCAATTGTCTCGGCCACCGAGTCCTCTATCTGTATATTCGATACATTCTCATCATTCATCATCTGGGTAATCTTCTTGCTGATACTTACCTTTATATCATCTGTCACATATTTTTCAGCCTGCGTTCTTATGGTTTCAGATGAACTGAAATTCAAACGCAGATTAGAAACAGATTCCTGGAAGTTATTGGTAAGTTCGGCTTTCCTGGCTTTGCGGCTTTCATCATCTCCGCCGCCAAGACCCAACTGGATCAGCATTGCCAATATACCGTCTTTTAACACATCTTTTAATGTAGTTGTCGTTTTAAGCGACTCTTTCCTTGTTTCACTCTGACTTGCTATACTGCTGATCTTACTTTCAACTTTATCGCTGTTAAGACCGATCGTAACATCCTTCTTGTCTTCGCTGTATGTAACAGTGACAGGATCGGTAGTGGCTTCCGTAGTTGACGGCAGAACACTCCTGGAAAGCTCCTTAAATGTCTGCGCAATCTCTTTCGGATTCTTTGCGGATGCAAAAGAGAGCTCAAATTTCACGAGTATATTTCTTATCTTTTCAAGGTCGACATTTATCACCTCATAGCCCTCAGTACCTATCTCTTTTCTCATAAGTTCTCCGGTAACATCCTTGAGTTCCCTGATATTAGTTATATCCGTACCGGCTACCGCATTCTGAAGAGTACTAATTTCTTCAGCAGTAAGACCGATAGCTTTTACTGTCTCCTCAGCTTTCTGTGTTCCAAGATCCGCTATGAGCGTATCCATCCTGCTATCGATGAGTTCCAGATTTTTAATCCTCTCAAGCTCGGCTTTTTTCGCTATAGCCTCTGTCCTGATATCATCACTGATATTGGGTGAAGCTATTACTTTGTTCAGGATGTTAATGGAGTTATTTATGACTCCGGCCCACACTCTATTGACTCTTTCAAGAGGAGTAGTCAATTCTGAACTGTGGAGTCCGTTTTCATCAATAAGCGACCCATCCTCAACTGCAGTGTAAATAGCTCTAAGTTCTTCCTGCCCCTTGCCGGTAGATCTCTTGATCCACCCTTTCATCGGTTCCTGCACTATCCTGCCCATGGGCTCCAGACTGCCTTTATGCATTATCGAATTGGATTTTTCTATTGCTGTCCTGTAATTAGTCACAAGAGTAACAATTTCCTTTTCATCCAATACTTCCATAGCTTCTACAATATCCTCATTACTATAAAGGCCTTCGGCATTCGTTTCAGCGCCCATGTCCTCAAGAGCCGTCTGAAACTTATTCCATATTGCCCTGATATCCTTCTTGTCCGCCTCTGTAAAGAGCCCTTTGATATCTCCATCATGATCGTTCAGGAACTCTTCATACTGCATCATACCGACAAGGATATTTTCTACATTTGTATCGCTTGTACCAATAAACCTGGCTGTTTTTGCGTTAGCCCTGCCGGTTCTTCCCAGCATCTGTGTCAGGCTGCCCCAGCCCATATTTTCTACACCTATCGCTATCTCTACAACCTGCCCCTTATAGTCATACGCTCTTGTCCCTACATCTGTTGTAAGCACGATCCTGTTTATATCCTGATCACTCTTAGTCCTGTTCTTCAAAGCTATCTTCTTCGTTATTTCACCCTGTATGTTTTCAGGCGTAGTATGCATATCGATGGTATCTATGACCCCTTCTTCGGATCTCAGCGCTTCCAGAAGAGTACTTTCCGCTTCAGTGATCGTCCCGGCTGTCTCTTTTGCGGTCAATTCATTTTCGATCTCATTTAGTTTTGTTTCTACAGCCGCCTTTAATTCAAGCAATTGCGATCCGCTTGCTACCCTCGACAGAACGCCGCTCTCGCCTATCAGATCAAGTCCAGTGGCTTTCTTTATTTGCGCAAGTTTTATTTCTTCCGTGCCGGTAAGCGTTCCGGCTTCCTCTTTGGCAAGCAGGTCTCTAAACTCGGATCTCTGTTCATCATTCATATCATTTAAGACACCTGATATTTCTCCGAGTTCAAATATTTTTCCTTGATATGCAGCTACTATCATCTCCGCAGCTTTCTTGACATCGAGATCATTTACATAATTATATGTCTTTGCCTCGAGCGAATCGATTATCTCCACTGCCGCATTGCCGTAAATAGCGTTAGCTATAAGTTCAGCTGTATCCATACTTGCAGAACCGCCGGCTGTAAGGCTTCCCTGCGCGCTTCTGAGCTGCTCAAGCTCTACTCCCAGTTCAAACTTCCTGGTTTCAAGGTCGGCTTTCATATCGTCCATTGAACGGTTCTTTGTCTCGATATCAAACCGGGCGGCAATTCCGGCTACATACTCGCTCCGCACCTGGTCAACAGTCTTGTTTTCAACCTCTATACCGGCTGTTTCTGCTGCTGCGAGGAGTTCTGTTTCTGTACCTTCGAACGCTATGCGCATGTCAGTTTCCAGAGCGGCTATGGTCTCACTGAGCGCGGCAACCTTCTGCGGATCATTCTTATCTCTAAAAAGCTCTGATATTGTTGCCTGCCAGCTTCCTCTTGAAAGCTCGATCTTATCAGGATCGATCTTATATTCTCTAAGTTCCGCACTTATGTCGTCTATAGACCGGTCTTTTGTAGCTATCCTGAACTGTTCTGCCATTGCGATCAATTCCTCTTCAGTTCCATTGATCGCGGCTTCGATATCAGAATTTACTCTCAAAGACAGAATAACATTATAAACGTCGCTGTTATCCCTGCTGCTTGTCTCCTTGGATTTATTTTGGCTTCCGGGAGAGAATCCCCTGCCGTCTTTCTCCATAGCTATTGTACCGTTATATACTTCCGACATAGCCCGGAACGCGTTGCTTATCGGTCCGCCTAACCAGCTTTCCCACATATCGGAATTAGTCTTATATTCTTCCAGTTCCGCTTTTACGGCTTCTATTGACTGGCCTTCCGTATCTATACTGAACAGTTTTGCCATTGAGATCAATTCCTCTTCAGTCCCGTTAAGCGCTGCTTCAATATCAAAAGTCTTCCTGAGTATTCTGTCAGCAGCTTTATTCCAGCTGATCTTATGGGTATCCTCATTGCGGAAGAAATGCGGTGTCTCTACATTATCAGCCATATCGGATTCATCGAATGTCTGCGTGATATTACTTCCGGTGATCTGTTCATATAAACTTTCCATCTTATCCACAAACACCTTATCCGCAGGTGTAGGTTCACCCGCGATATATGTTGATAACGATAATGCCGCAAGATCAGCCTCATCAATAATACGCGTATATTCGGAACCAAGAGCTTTTTCCAGATCATCATTACCTTCATCCGCCGTCTTTTTGGCAGCTTTATGGACAAGATGCGTCCTGGTATGTATATCGTAAACCATTACGTTGCCGGGTTTATTAATTGCCTCTATCAGGCTCTTGTTATTATCGTTCCTGTCTTCCAGTTTTTTCGCGTTTACATACGTCATACCATAGAGGTTGGCGAGCTTTTCTTCAGCTTCCTGAGCGGCCGGGTTCTCTGAACCGCTCACAAACCTGGTTATTTCACCTTCGGAACTTACATAAACAGCTTTTGCTTTATTGCTGCCCATTATGAGGTTTCTTGCACCTAAGACATGAGTATAACCTGTCGTTTTTCCTCCTGATGTCGTAAGCTGTACGATCTTATTGTTCAGGTTTGCCCGGACCATAATCATCTGTTTTGAATGTCTTACCGGATCGAATCCCCGTACTATAAAGTCTTTATACAACTGCAGTTTTTCAATATACTCACCGGAGAAATCCTTATCAGGGTTGCCTTCTTCTATAGCGCTGAATACAGTATCGACATAGTTCTCCATACCTACTTCAGATAGATTAATAACTTTTTCACCTTCTGCTGTCCTTATGACCGTATTGCCGTAGTTATTCACTCCGAACAGGATATCAATCCTATCTGCAAAATAAACACTCTCCTTTTCCGTTATAAGCCCTTTAGTCTTAAACGCTGTTATCTCAGCCCTTATAGCGTTACCGAATGCTATACGCTCTTCGCTTGTTGCCGTTGTGAAATCAGGTACTTTTATTATTTTCCCGCCGCTCGTCACGAACTGGCCGTTTTGAGCCAGCTGCCCGAAAATATTGTCAATTTCCTGCCCGAAATTGCTTTCCTTTACAACTGCTGTCTCTTCCTTGATCTCAACACGCCTGAACTCCTCGTATTTATGCTGGCTGTTTACCAGTGCGCGTTTAGCTTCGACTATCTTTTTCTTTGTATCCGCTACAACTTCGGTCTTTTTACTCTCATTATCTGCATTTAAATAATTTCCTATTGATTCACTCTGGACCTGGAGAAGATTCATTTTTGCCGTTTCAACATTTATGATCTCTTCAACAACACCGTCATTTTGCATAGTCTCAATATTGCTCTCCATAACTCTTATTCTGCTGTCAATAATATTTTTCTGTAAAGTCAATTCTGCTGTTTCCAGGTCCTGAGTCAGTGTTTGTATACTGGTTTTATAAGTAGACGGCATACCCATTCTCGACGCTATCATACCCCCGATAATGGGCAGGTAGAAATTATTTTCGCCCATGATCATTCCCAGAGGCACTGAAACAGCAAAGAACTTGGCCAGATGCAGCAGTCTGGGCTTCGATACACCGGATTCAGCGATATTCAAAGCTCTCAGCATAGCCAGTTCGGATGTCATTTCCTTTATGTTCCTGTCTGCCTCCAACTCGGTTCTTACATTATTCTTCACTATCGCAACGTCGCCGCCGTTCTCCTCTACTATCTCTTCTAACGGCATTCCCATTCTGGCCTCCAGCGGGACCCGCATAGTCTCAAGGAATGTCACATCTTTCATGTTATCGAGATTCGCAATATTAGCATCGGCTGCTTCCGTTTCCAGTGCTTTGTTCCTGTTATAAAGCTGATAGGCTACCGCTTTATACATATACTGGAGCTCATCCGACCGTTTATTGCCTGTTATAAGTTTTATATCATCTGCCGTTATATCTCCGAATGTTTTCCTGGTCACATCAGCAGCATTATGTACATCCTGCAGTTTAACGCTTAACTGATCAAGCGCTGCAATATCATCCTGTGTAACTGTTGATACTGCGTCTGTTCCGGACGATTCCTGGGCTGTCCTTATTTCCACAAGACTGCCGGATATCATGCTGATAAACGCAATGTCTTCGGCTGTTAAATCAGCTGCTGTTACTACGGATTTTCTCAAGTTCACTATCTTTTCACCAAGCGTATTCGCAGTATCAATATCATCTTGTGTTACTTCATAAGACACTGTATCCAGCCCCAAAGATTCCTGGAGAAGTTTCATTCCAATTACAATCTCACCAAGATTACCGGCAACCTCCAGATCTGCATCGGAAAGATTATCTATTGCTGCTGCAACATCTTTCGCTACCTGTTTTTTAACTTCCCTGGGAAGCTCAGCAAGCGTGAATCCATCGAGAAGCGCTATATCCTGTGCCGCCACAAGGAATTCCCTTGTATTTTCAAGAGTCTCTATCTCTGCTGAGTAAAGCGAGCGCGTGCTCTCTTCTCCGTTTTTATCTATTACTTTAACCTGCACAGAATCAGGATTTGCTGATAACTGTCCCATAACTGTATCCAGCACAGCTATTTTATCCTGTATTCCCAGACTATTGAACTCAGCGAATAGTTCCTCATCTATTGTTTTTTCAGTTTTTTCTTCTACTGCCGGCTGTACCGGCGCGACTGTTTCCGCTGCCTGGGAATCGGACTGGCTCATGGCGGTAAGTATCGGGTCTATACTGTCTTCAAGATCCTGTACCACGGTATTCACTCCGGCCTTTGCGTTCTCAAGCGCCTGCGCGTTTGACTGCTCCATTGCAGAGAATTCCGCGTCAATATTCGAATCAAAATCAGCCACCGTCGCCTGCAGCCCTGTCACTGCATTCTCAAGCGCCTGCTCGTCGGACTGATCCATTGCCGACAGTACCGAATTCACACCCGCGTCGACATCCTGGACATTCGCCTGTATATTGGTCCTGGCGTTCTCAAGTGCCTGCTGGTCCGACTGCTCCATGGCAGAGAACGTCGCGTCGATCCCGGTCTCAAAATCCGCTACCGCCGTCTCTATTACCGTTCCGGCATCTTCCGCTGCCTGGGAATCGGACTGGCTCATGGCGGTAAGTATCGGGTCCATACTGTCTTCAAGATCCTGTACCACGGTATTCACTCCGGCCTTTGCGTTCTCAAGCGCCTGCGCGTTCGACTGCTCCATGGCAGACAATGTGGGACTTACATTAGAATCAAAGTCCGCCACCGTCGCCTGCAGCCCTGTCACTGCATTCTCAAGCGTCTGCTCGCCGGACTGATCCATTGCCGACATTATCGAATCAATGCCCGCATCTACATCCTGGACGATTATTTCCATATCAGATCTTGCGTTTTCAAGCGTCTGCGCATTAGACTGGCTCATGGCAGATATTATCGGATTTATATTAGAATCGAAATCAGCTACTGCTGTCTCAAGATCTGCTGCAAAATCTGTGTCTTCCATTCCTGAAAGTATCGCATCCATTCCCGACTGCAGATTCTGAGATGTCGTCTGAATATTTTCCGTGAGGTTTTCCAGCGCCTGCGCGTTAGATTGTTCCATTGCTGAGAAAGTCGCATTAACACCGGCGTCATAATCCTCTACAGTTGCCTGAAAATCAATTAAAGCAGTTTCAAATGTATCCATATCCGACTCATCAAATGCCGTAAGTATGGAATCCATACCTGACTGAAGACCCTGTGAAGTTGTCTGGATATTTTCCGTGAGGTCCCCCAGCGCCTGCGCGTTAGATTGTTCCATTGCTGAGAAAGTCGTATTGATCCCTGAATCAAAATCATCTACTGTCGTTTCAAATCCGGCTATAGCATTATCAATAGCCGAAGTACCACCCGTATCAGAAATACTTCCGATCAGCATATCATCTGATGTCACAATATCAGGTGTTGTTATATCATCTGAAACCGTCAATCCCGTATCAACTGTCCTTTGATCAGCATCCGGTGTTAATGTGCTGTCAATAGTAACATTGCTGAGTATGTTTCCAGTTAAGCGAATATCTTCAGGCTGCATATTCACCACATTATCCATGGTTGCGCTGTTTTCTGATAAAGAATTATAGTCCATACCGAAATTAATATTGAATTTTCCGCCGCCGAGTACCTCCTGCATGTTTTCATTTGATATTCCAAACCCGTATTCAAGTACTCCTTCCTGAACTGCTTCTTCCCATATCACCCGGTCAACAAGTTCACCGAACTTTGTTGTATGCGATCCCATTCCAAAAGTCTCCCATGCGGTTTCATATTGATATAATCTTCCTATCCCGGGAGCTCTTGACAGCAGGTAACCTGCCGCAGGGCCGACTAAAAGGCTCGGAATCAACAATACCTTTCCGAATTCGTAACCCATATCGTATCCGGACTGGTAACCGTCTATCCAGCTTTCAAATGAAAGCTCGCTGTCACCGAACAGTTTGGAGGATCCGAACTGCATGATCATATTCGTGCCTGCGACAAGATGCCCTACATTAGAGAATCCTTCAACCGCATTGAAACCGGCGAACGACAGGCTATTTAAACCGCTTAGGGTCCAGTTGCCTGTCTGAGCCAACTTTGAGCTTCCCGAGAATAAGTTTACACTTCTTCCCCAGGTCCAGCTCTTCAAGCCGCCGGTAGCCTCAAATCCGGCAGCGCTCTTGACATTTGCCAGAGTCTGGCCGGCAACCTTCTTCACCGCCTCTATTCCTGTCGGTTTAACAGCTTCAGCTGCGCCAACCTTGGCCCCGAACTGTTTGCCGCCGGCCTTTGTAAAAGCGCTCGGCGCCTTAGCCAGTATCTTAGCACCTGTATATGCCATCAAGCTCTCGTAACTCCATTCTGCAAAACTGCCTGCCGCAACTGAAAAATCACCCGATAATGCTTCGCCGACAAAATCATAAGTGGAAGCTACCGAATCTACAGCTGCTGAGATCTTCGCAGAAAAATCGCCTTCGGTAAACGCCATGGCATAGGCGGTCTTTGCTCCGGCAAGAGTAGTCTGAGAAACCAATACAAACTGCGTGGCTTTTGCCAGCAGAGTCTCTCCTCTGACAACCCAGGAAACATATTTTGCGCCTTTGACACCGTTGAGCGCGGTACTGGTTGCTCCCGCTATTTTGGTTCCGACAACAAACGCTTTCTGACCCCAGCTGAATCCCTGGATAAAAGTACCTGCTCCTCTCAACGCGCCGCCTATCCAGCTTCCGGCGCCAAAACTGAGCGCTGTTGTTGCGAATAACGTTATATCAAACGCGGCATCAACCCATGTGTACATGTTCTGATGCATGGCAAGGTTAACAGCTGTGTCCCCGAGTGGTACATCGCCGTTCCTTAATCTACTGTCAAAACCCTGTGCCCATGAAGAAAAACTGTTTTCCAGAACGCCTATTGCAGCCTGCGCCCTTACAAGCAATTTGAAATTATTGGAATTCCGGCCCGCATCAAAAGCATCCGTGAGCATTTTTGTAGTTATCTTATCCGAAGCCATGCCGGCATCCACAGAATTCTGGAGATAATCAACCCATTTATCACCCTTTATACGGCTCTTCTGTCCAAAACTGGATATCTCCGTCCTTCTAAGATCGGCTCCCTGGAAATAAGCTGCGAGCATCGACCTGTCTGTTTCGCTGAGACGATTCATTACGTCTATCATCTCGTTATCCGTTGCCCGCCTGGTATCAAGGGTCTGCTTATTTAATCCGTCCGTTGCTATTTCCGTAACGACTTCGCGTTTTACTATCCAGTTAAGAGCCGTTCCGGACATATCTTTTTCTCCGCTCTTTACTTCTTCAACTTTATATGTTATCTGTTCAAGCGCGCCGAAATCAGATGTTTTTATTGTAAGACTAGCTATCTCACCAGGACCACGAAGAACCCTGTTTACATCCATTATCCTGTCGACCTTAAGGTTGTTATCCTTCACACTGAACTCTACATAATTACCCTTCTTATTAAACACCCACCCGTCCTGACCGCCTTTAACAGTGGCTCTTATCTTTCCGTTAACATAACTCAACTCCATGTCATCGGTTATCGGACAGTTCTTGTTCAGGTAATTGCCTTTACTGTCAAGTATCACCTGGCCGAATTTTACGGCACGGTTTGCATCGTCTTTATGCCTGTATATTTTAAAACCGCTGTCACCCATTTTCGCCGTGGCATCTGCATCCAGCTTAAACGCATCCATGTCAATGGAAACCTTTACGGTTTTTGAATTATACGTAAGACCTTCTTTATTCTTGATCGCGTTGCCCTTGGCATCATACAGGTAGGTATTCTCAACAGTGAGCATAAGATCGTTCTTGGAATATGTCATCCTTACCATATTGACCTGTCCATCCGATCTGTACTTATACTCTGTCTGCAGCTCTTTATATTTAACCAAGCCGTCAACCCTGTAATTAGTATCGTTTGTTACCTGCAGTTTAAGTACCTGGCTGGTACTTCCGTCCTTGTTCGTTACAGTGATAACCTGGGATCTTTCGGAATGTGAATCGGAAGAATTCAGTACTTTCCTGTTCTCGCCGTTCAGGCCTTCAGTAAACACGCTGTATCCCGAGTTTTTAACGGTATTTTTAACCGCTACAACATTACCGGATTTATCAACAGTATAATCCGCATTGATCTCGACAGCTTTAAGGTTCCCCTTACCGTCATAAAAGTAGTTTGCGTTCCTGATATCATAGTGCTTGCCGATCCTCTCTCCATTCGAAACGGTCCATTCGTCATATCCTTTATCTTTAGTGCTTATTACTTTCAGTTCTCCGTTTACGAGTCCAAGAGTTTCTTTATGACTGTCAATGTTCCTCCCTGCTATTTCCTTCTCTGTTCCTGATGTCATATCATAAGTGCGGCTCTCATATCCGGATCCCTCTATGACAACCCTCAACCCGCCTTTGTAACTGTACTTTGCAGTTCTTGTGTCATAATGCTCCGTTGATTTTATCTGTTGTCCGTCCATGGTCCTGAAAGCAACAGCATTATAATTTTTATCGTATGTTCCTGTGATTTTGACCTCGCCATCTACAAGCCGCCATGTTTCTTTATGCACTTCTGCGGTTTTTCTGCCCGCCAGTATCGGATTATCCGGGTTAGTAGCTATATCGTAAGTATCGCTCTGGAATCCCGTGCCGTTGATATTTTTTCCAACCAGATTACCTTTATCATCATATTTGAAATCAGTAGTCTTTACAGCGTAATGATCATTTGTCATATTAGCGCCGGACTTATCCTGAGCCCAGGTGTCACAGTTATGTTCGACCGCTTTAACCAGCTTGAACTGGCCATCCATCATCTGCCAGTTTTCTGCCCGGGACTTGGCGGCACTTCCGTTAATATCCGTAAAATCACCGCCATCGACTGCAACACTTGTTTTGGTGTTGTACCCGTCTCCGGTTACAGTCATTATCTTGTTACCTGAAGCGTCAACACCATAGACAGCTTTTCTTTCATCCCAATGCTGGGTAGACTTCATCATCATCGCTGCGCCTGTTACGGTGTCTATTTCTGTCTTCTCAGTCACCACGTTGTAATTGGAATCCTTTCTGCTCACCAATGTGATATTGCCCGCTTTATCCACCGTAAAGGTCTCTATATGTTTATCCGAAGTAGTAAGCGCTTTTATCACATCATCACTTGAACGCGAAATATAATTGTCACTGGTTACGGTTATTCCTGTCATTTTTCCGTTAGAATCGTATGCGTAATCAGCGATCCTGCCGGCTGAATCCTCGGTTACTTTGTTTCCCTCTACGAGTCTCCAGGATTCATAGTTTGTATCTGTTGTCTTGACAAGGTTAAGCTGGCCGCCCCTCATACCCAAGACCTGTTCGTGCATATCAGAATGTTTATACGAAGTCTGGGTACCTGCAGAATCGAAACCTTTAAGTTCCCAGTTATCCCCGCTGATAACACTTGCAAGAAGATTTCCTTTAGCGTCATAGGTATTATTCACGCTCCTCGATGAATATGTCTCAAGTGTAGTTGTGCCGGTTTCGGAATTAAGTTTCCAGTTAGAGTAATTATCCATTGTCGTCTCTTGAGATTTATATACGCCATTGCTTTGAATTACCTGCCGGTCTTTATAATTATCTCCTTTGACAGTATTAGTGACAGTCCCGTCCAGCGTAACGGTTTTCTCAAAAAGATCCGCTGTAATGGTCTTATTTATACCATCCACCGCTTCACTCATGTTCGTGTACCTGTCAACTTCAGTTTGTCTCGTATTGAACTGACTGCTGATATTGGTCGGATCAGCATATGTGCCGTATTCAGTTTCAAATATTGTCACATTCCCTTCGACTCTCTTGGCTTGCACGATCTTATTATCTGTATATGCGCTGCTCGTCACATAGGATCCTGTCAGGTGTTTCAGGTCGGTAAAAGTCACATTATTACATATCTGCTGGCTGCCGTCCGCATTTATCTGCATAAATGAATTCAATGCAGCATTAGATGAAGAGTACTTAGCTGTCTGGAACCCTCTTATATATTCATTTGAAATATATTTTTCCCCGTTAAACACCATAAGAGAATCATCTCCGGACTGTCCGGTCGCATTAAGGGTTCTCACTCCATGCTCAAGTATCTCCTGGGCTTTCAGTATATGAGGATTATCTTTAGGCATACCTGTTCCCGTTGATTCAGCTTTAACAGGCACGCCGTTAGCATCATATTCATAGACAAATCCGACTTCAACTATTGTTTTTACCTGATCGCTGCCGTATGTATATGACTCTACCTGGAAATGCGTCCATACATCATCTTCATTTGCAAAAACAGTATTGATATTGTAGCCTTCTTCAAAATAGTCGAATGTGGATACGCTCTCTCTGCCTGTTATCTGTTTGCCTATAAGAGTGAATTCTACTCCTCCCCTGTTATAAACAGTATCGCCCTCGGCGGCTGTTACTCTGAATGTGGTACTCTGTACCGCGCGGCCGCCGACATGTTCTTCTATCGTTACATACTCATTCTGATTAACGCCAACATTATGAAAGACATAGGTCTCTTTAGTACCGTCTATCACATGAGCTAATGTTGTGGATTGGAGCCATTTACCCGGATTTACCGGACCCATAGCGGCGGCATTAATCAGGGCATTCGGATCTTCAAATCCGCCCATTATGGCAAGCGTCTCGGAATCACTTAATGTACGCTGGCCAAGAGTTGCATTGGCAGAAAGCACCATAAACTTGTCAGCCGAATTGAAACCAGCGACTCCTCCCTGTCCGTTTCCTCCGACGACATAATGACCTATCCCGTCTTCACCCGAAAGATATACTATTGCAGAATTACCCGACCCTATATAGTTGTTCAGGTCACTTGAACTCACTTCTGCTGCATGCAGTGTAAGTCCGTACTGTTTAGCTGTTGTCTGGATAGCAAACATGGATGTCGCCAGGACATCACCGCTCTGTTCAAATACTCCTTCATTCAGTGATCCGGTCATTATATCTATGAGAAGAGTCGTGGTAGCCAGACCTGACTTCGTATGGGCTATACCCTGCTGAGTCAGAATATTGCTGAGAGCATCTGCAGCGCAGTTCATGACCTCCTGTGTTGCGCTGACAAGCTTGATCATATGATTAAGATTCTGCTGCGTAAGGGCTATTATCGGATTTTCGTCCGGGTTAAGTCCTATTTTAATAAGCATTTCACGCTGTTCAGCTGCTGTTGCAGTCATATATTTCTGACCCCAGAGCATGACATTTGACAGAGTTTTGGCTCTTGTTGTACTCAGGTCCAATGCCTCTTCAACAGTCAATGCACCCGTCTTTACAAGATAAGCCTTTTCCGGATCTACCTGGATATCACCATAATAGAGTCCTGATTCGGTCTTACTGTAAACTCCGTCAGTACCGTACACAGAACATACTTTGATCTGCCCGTCGCTCGTATAATCGCCGGCAGTATATCTGCCTGACGCAAGATCACCGGTCAGTCCGGTATCCTTTGTATAAATATGCCCTATACCTGTTTTCTCATCTCTGAAGATTGAAGTCATATCACCGGAACTGTTATAGCCTTTATCAAGCATACCTTTGACAAGACCGGCCTGGGCATCCTCTCTATAAGAACCGGTAACAGTCTTATCCAGTATACCGTCATTAACCGCTATTCTGCTGATTACTGCAGTACCGGCACCCTGCTGGCCGGCGACAACAGTATCATAGTATCCGTCCGCTTTGCCGGTCACACCTTCTGACATTGTAACAGCCCATACATTCACATCGGCATCCGCCTGCGCTTCCTCTACGAATAACAGTCCGGAATCAGTATTCAGCAGACTTCCTTTGACCATTTCACCGGTTATCTGCGCGTATGTTCCCGTCAGTTTTTGAACTACAATTCCATCGGAGCCCACGGCTATTCTATTGATCACCGTAGAACCCCCTACACCGGCGACAACAGAATCGTAGGTACCGGCGGCAAGCCCCTGTATACCGTCTGCTGTTGTTAATGTCCATGCCAGTTGGTTTATTCCGGCCTGTTTCTCGCTCATGAAAAGCATACCTGCATCAGTATTAACCAGATCCCCTTTTATAAATAATTCTTCCTTTATATTTGCATAAGTTCCTGAGAGTTTATTATCTAACACAGCTCCACCGGTTACAATGATCCTGTTAACGACCTCAGTACCCAGAACTCCGGCTATAATAGTGTCATAATTACCTGCAGATGCAGCGCCGGTTATTCCATTACTCTTAGTCGATGACCATACAAGCTGATCGACACCGACCTGTTTGTCATCAATAAAGATCATTCCGGAATCAGTATTAAGCAATGTTCCCTTGACCATTCCGGCATGAGCGTCTTCTCTGTACATCCCGGATAGCGCTGACACATACTTGCTGTTCTCATCAACCGCGATCCTCTGTATGACAGATGTACCGGCAATCTGACTATCATAGCTGCCCGCCTCAGCCAATCCTGTTATACCCTTGTTCCTGTCTACTGACCAAACCATACCCGCTTCATCATCAATAAAGAGCATTCCGGAATCAATATTGATTACTTTACCCTTCACATAACCGGCTGTTGCATCTTCTCTGTAAACGCCGGATCTTTTTGTATCATATACCCCGTCCTCAAGAACAGATACTTTTTCAAATACAGAAGCGCCGCTCTTGCCGACAATATTCCTTATGTAATCGCCTTGTTCAGCCAGTCCGTCTATCCCTTTATCTTTGCTAACTGACCATACAAGCTGTTCTGTTCCCGACTGTTTTTCATCGACAAACAGCATTCCTGAATCGGTATTTATTACGTTTCCTTTTACCTGGCCCGCTGTTGAATCCTCTCTGTAAATACCTGATCTTGTTGTACTGAGAGCCCCGTTATTCATCACAGCGATCTTCTCAAATACTGACGAGCCGCTCACTCCCACAATAGTCCTTATATATTCTCCTTCTGCTGCTACACTTCCTAACCCGTCTTCCATACTCATGTTATGTACCAGCCGGCCGGCTGGTGTCGATTCTTCATCCACAAAGAGCATTCCGGTATCCATATCGGCTATTCTTCCTTTTACCCAATTACCTTCCTCGGCTTGTCTGTAGAATCCCGCAGTATTCTGTCTGAGTACGCCATTATCATATGTAGATATATAGCTGACATTATTGGTTATCCCTTTTGTATAAGTACCGGAAGCTAATCCGACAATACTTCCATCTTTGATCTCATATCCAAGAGAATCAGAAGTACTCATAAATACGAATGTTTCCCCGCTATAATCTCCTTTAAGACCGCCGTCCGCATCAAACACGGCATTTGTCTCCACATACCTCGTTTTGTCTATTGTTACTATCCTGGAATTCATCCTGGGGTCAGAAACATCATATGTGAGCTGGCCGTCTTCCGAAACAACTACATTGTCCGTAGTCCTTGTTACGCCTGATGAATCCGTATATGACGCTCTCATATCTGAGATGTCGGCTTTCAGGTCAAAAGCATTTGATCCGTCAATATTGCTTGCCGTATATGTTATGCCCTTGCTATCAGTCCAGGAATAACTTCCTTTAGCTATCTGATTGTAAGCACCGGCAAGAGAACTGACCGCTGAACCGCCCGCACTCAAGAACACTTCACCCCAGTCCATCTCTTCTTTCAAACCGAAACTTACATTTAAGGCTCCACTAACAGCGCCCGTCAATACGGAGGTGCAGAAATCCGCTGCTGCCTGTGAATATATGACACTATTGATGTTAACAGTACCATCTGTAACACCGGGACTTGTCGCTCCGAAAGCATCTGCCATTGCAGGCTGTATTACTGCAGTCAAGCCGGCGGTTATCCCACCGATTGCTCCGGCTTTAAGAGCCATGCCGAAATCTATACCGTCACCTGATATAGCCTGCCTTACAAGGCTCATCCCTGTACTGGTAACAAATCCGGCTACTACCGCTCCTAGTATTCCTCCGCCAACCGCATCTGATATTGACGAGGATATCCCACCCAGCGGGCTGAATCCAGCCAGACTGCAGACTCCCATTGCCGCGCCCAGTATATCGCCGCTCTGTACTGCATTAACTATACTGTATACTTTATAAGCCGCACTAACTACATTGTATATTGTACCAAGCGTACCAGTACTGAATGCGCCAGTTACCGGAGCCAGCGCGCTGGTTATAGGAGCTGTCACTGCAGATACCGCAGAACTGACAGCTGTTATTGCTGAACCCACCGCTGCTATAGCATATCCAGCTGCGAAAACTACCGCTCCAGCCGCTGCTACAACAGCTCCAGCTGCTATACAGGCAATGCCTCCAACTATTCCCGCTATACCGCCGGCAGCTAATAATCCAGCCCCGGTAGCCATAAGAGCAGTACCGGCAGCCATTATAGCGCTTCCAGCAGCCGCTATCGCTGTTCCTACCGATGTTAAAACACTTCCAACGGTAACAGCTGTTGCTGCTGATGCTGCTGCTGTTGCCGCGGCGCCGGCTCCTACTACTGCAGGAGTAGCCGCGCCCCAGGTAACCACTATTACTACAATTGCTATCACAACAAGGCAAACGATTCCAAGTATGTTACGGGCGCCCATTGTTTCCTGGGCTTCCTGCTCGGACATATCCTGACCGATAGATTCTTCAGAAAGGACTTTTATATTTGCGCCCGCGCGGTTCTGGAACTCATCTTCGGTCATCGTCTTTTTCTGACCGTCGGAGTCTGTGTATGATACTATCCCGTTATCTATACCAGTGATCGTGATATAATGGTCCCCGTCAACATGAACGATCAGTGAATTACCCTCGTTTATGTAGTTCTTCAGATCAGTAAAATTAGTAACATTCGCATGCAGTTCAATACCGTATTTAGTGCTCGCGACTTTCTGTATCGCGAACATAGAAGTCTCCAACTGGTTACCGCTCGCAAGATCATCCAGAGTGACCGAACCGGTAAGCAGGTCGATGAGAAGAGCATTGGTCGCTATTTCCTGTTTATCACCGGTTATACCGAGCTGAGAAAGCAGATTGACAAGGGCTTCTACAGCACAGTTTATAGCGCCTATAGTAGAATTCATAAGATCCATAAGCGCGTTAATGGTCTCAATAGCGATATTTAATGAGATATCATCAGTATCCAGGCCCAGGGCGGCAAGCATCTCGGTTTTTCTCTCATCACTCGCTCCCATGTATTCAAGCAGCCAGTTGATTATCCCCTGTATCACCTCTGCATCAGCAGTCTCCGCTGCCGGCATATCTATGTTCAACGCAGCAGCCATAAGATCCACAAGTTCCTGTCCCGCTATTTCGCTGTTCTCTGCTACAGCGGATACGAGTTCAGCAAGTTCCTCATCAGCCATTTCCGCTGATGCTGCTACCGCTGATATCAGGGCGCCCATATCCTCAACTGTCATATTCTGCTCAGCAGCGACCGCTGAAATAAGCTCTGCAAGCTGGGCTGTTTCGAGTTCGAGGCCGGCAAGTACTTCAGCCAGTTCTTCGGTTTCAAGCCCGAGAGCATTTATAAGATCCGCGAGTTCTTCTGTTTCAAGTCCGAGCCCGTTGATAAGCTCAGATGTTTCTTCACTGTTCAACCCCAGTTCTTCAATTACTGCCGCCATTTCATCCGAACTTAATCCCTGGCTCTTGAGGTACTCAGCAAGTTCTTCGCCTTCAAGGCCTTCTTCTTCTATATGTTTAATTATCTCTTCTTTCTCTTTTTCGGCTTCTTTCACACCCTCAAGTTCTTCCGTGACGGTTTTATCCCCCGGCTCTGAGGTCTGTCCCGTTGTAGTTGTCACTTCTTCAGAAGAAATGCCAAGTTGACTCCTGATATCTTCTTTTTCTGATTCTTCAATATCAAGATTGCTTATTATCTCTTCCTTATCTTCTTCCTCAGCATCCATTTTTGATAAGACAGAAACGAGCTCATCTTTCTCAAGTTCAAGGTTATCCAGAAGCTCCGCTTTTTCTTCGTTCTCAAGATCAAGACTGCTTACGACCTCGGCAAGAGATTCATCGTCCATATCAAGCCCGTATACAAGATCAGCCAGCATCCCGCTGTCAAGTTCAAGCCCGTCTATCAGTTTCGCGAGGTCTTCCGATTCGAGCCCGAGTTTATCGATGAGTTCTATCATATCATCCATGAACATTCCCATGCCTTTTATTATTTCAGCAAGTTCTTTAGCTTCAAGCCCGAGGCCTTTCAGCATATCGGAAAGTTCATCACCTTTTAATCCGAGCGCTATAAGCAGCGCTGTAAGTGTTTCTACGTTCAGACCAAGGCTCTTCAGATACTCAATAAGCTCATCGCCTTTAAGTCCTTTCTTCCTGACATCAGCCATTATTGAATTAACTCTACTATTTACAGCAGCACTGAACGTCCTCTGCTCGTGTACTTCGTAATGAGTGTCACGGCGCTCAGGTCTTTCCTGAGTTACCTGCTGCTGAGTAGTCTGCCGGGCCGTGGTATCCCCGCCGCCGTCATAACTCTGCTGAGGCGGCCATACAAGGTTGCCGTCTTTATAATATTTTCCGCTTACAGGTTCAGGGTCTTTTGCATTTCCATTACTGTCATATGTATATTTCATTACAAAATTTTCGAATTTTTCACTTGAAATGACTTTACCTTTAGAATCTGTAGTTTTAATAGTACCGTTAAGCTTTTCTGTGTCTACTTTTCCAATTTCATTGTATGTGTAATCTTTACGCAGATCATACGTTGTTGTCTTGCCGTTCTCTGTAACTGCACCGGAGATTATCACATATGCCGGTTCCTCGGAATCGCCTTCATATCCGAATTCCTGCTTAAAATTATTATATTCCTGAACTGTTTCTTTACCGTCTTTTGTTTCAATAAATTTCCCATCTATTACTTCAAGAGTTTTCCTGCCCTGTGCGTCATAAGCGTATTCTTTCGAGAATCCGTCAAACTCCATCTTAACACCGTCTTCGACTGCTGTGCCATTTCGGGTTTCTTTTAATACATTACCTTCAGCATCACGAACATATTCAACTGTATAATCAGTATACTCGCTCTTGGTTGTCTTCCCGTTCTCTGTCTGAGTAAGCTTGCCGTTAAGAGTCTCTTTTATAACATTCCCGTCAGCGTCCTTGACCGTCTCCTGCTCGAAATCCTCGAATTTCTTGGTCACGCCGTCTTCTATTGCCGTGCCATTCCTTTTTTCTTTTGTAATATTGCCATCTGCGTCTCTTGTATACTCGACACTGTAACCAGTATATTCCGATACCTTTTCAGTACCGTCAGCGTCTATCTGGGTAAGTTTACCGTTAAGCGTCTCTTTCGTAACATTACCGTCGGCGTCCTTCACCGTCTCCTGCTCGAAATCCTCGAATTTCATGGTCACGCCGTATTCGACTGCTATGCCGTTCCTGGTTTCTTTGGTTATATTCCCCTCACTGTCATACTCGAACTCAACGGTAAAATCAGTGTATTCTCTTGTACCGTCAGCATCTACCATTGTTCCATTACGGGTTTCTTTTATGACATTCCCTTCAGAATCATACGCGAATTCCTGCACGAACTCCGTATACTCCATTTCTACGCCGTCTTGTATTATAATCCCGCCGGACACCTGTTTGATGACTCTGCCTTCCGAATCATACGTATAATCAATTGAATAATCCGTGTATTCCCTGACAACGGTTTTACCGTCTTTGGTCTCTGTTATTTTACCCGACATCACTTCACTCGTAACTCTTCCTTCAGAATCGACTACCGCCTGCTTGGCATAATTATCAAACACCATTGTCGTACCGTTTTCTATCGCGGTACCGTTTCTGGTTTCTTTAATAACATTTCCATCAGCATCGAGTTCGTAATCGACAGTATAATCACTGTACTCAGAGACAGATGTTTCCCCGTCCTGAGTTTGAGTCATTTTGCCGTTCATAACTTCTTTTATAACATTCCCGTTGGCATCTTTGACTGTTTCCTGGCTGAAATTCTCAAATACCATGTGCGCGCCCTGTTCAGTTGCCTCGCCGTTTCTTATCTCTTTGATCACATTCCCGTTGGCATCATAGACTTTTTCAACACTGAAATTATTATATGTCCTTACATCCTGTACTCCGTCTTTTGTAATTGTTATCGTACCGTTTCTGGTTTCAGTTTGAACTTTACCGTCAGATGTATAGGTCATATCCATCTTGAAATTGCTGAAAACCTGTGTTTCTGTGGATTCACCTTCTTCAGTTACTTTAAGGGTTCCGTTCAGGGTCTGCTGACTAACTTTTCCGGCAGAGTCATACTGACAATCAAGTGTATAATCAATGTATTCATTTGTTGTTACATTACCGGCATTATCAGTGACTATCATAATACCGTTCTGAACGGATTGTGTTACCCGCATCGGATCGGTACTTGTATCATACGTGTTATCAATAGTAAAATTATCATACTCCCGGTATGAAGTGGTTCCGTCATCATTTGTTACTTCTACCTTTCCGTTCTTTACTATAGTGGCTTTATCTTCACCTTCAGTTGTAACGGTCTCGGTATACCCGTCCATAGCTGTCTCGGTCGGATCTGATGAATCAGTTGATGTTGTTGTATCACCTGTTGTGCCGGTTGTCGGCGGAGTTACAGCGGTACCTCCGTCATAACCGGAACTACCCATTATTTTTTTCATTTGCGCAACCGATAATTTATTAGTCACAGTTTTATTAGCAAGAATTTTCACTTTTCCGTTTTTAATAAGCCTCTGCGAACTCATGGTCTTTGTTGTTCCGTCTGAATCTATATATGTAGCGGTATCTCCTATGATATCTGTTATTACTACATAGTGGTCAGGCTCTCCATTTTCTCCAGCCACATGTGCTATGACAGAATTACCTTCCTGAATATACTGTTCCAGTTCATAAAAATCGGCTTCACTCCCTTCCAGTGCCACACCCTGTTTTTCTGCTGCTTTCTGTATGGCAAACATAGATGTCGAAAACTGCGCGCCACTGGACAATGTCTCTTCGGTTACCGAACCAGTAAGAATATCAACAAGTATGGAAGTGGTCGCTATCTCTTCTATTGTCTCGGCATCTTCTATACCGAGAAGATTCTTAAGAGCATTAGTTGCGCAGTTTATCACGTTCTTAGTCTCATTGAAAACTGTTAGCAGCGCATCTATACTGGATTTGGATATCTGTATGGTAATATCGTCAGGATTGAGCCCGAGTTCTGCAAGCATGGCATTTCTCTCTTCTTCAGTCGCATCCAGATAATCATTGAGCCAGGTAGAAACATCTTGTTTTACTTTATCTTCGGATGTAAGGGTTTCGTCCTGTATTTCCGTCTGTTCGTCATCAACTTGATCCTGTGATGATAAAGTAACCGTTTCTTCCGCGCCTGTGTCTGCATCAATACTAGATCCAGTAGCGGTATCCTGTGCCTCTTTTTGTGTTGTATAGGTCCGCGCTGTATATTGTGATGTTATATTACTCTCGGATCCGCCGCCTGTTTCAGTACCGGTAATCGCGGGACCCGCATCCACATCTACATCAACGTCTACATCCGCATCCATACCTACAGCAACATCCGCATTAACAGTTGTATCTGCAGTTGTATCTGCAGTTGTATCTGCAGCCACATCAGCCGATACCGCATCAGAACTCGACGAGCTTAATCCTAAAGCAGAAGACAGGCTGTTTCCCGTCACAGCGCTGAAGCCCTGCCCGACTACACTATTGTCTGCAAAATTACCCAGCATGCCGCTTATTGAAAAACCCTGATCCGACATCGCTGATTGCGCTGCCGCTACTGCCAGACCGACCGCAAGGCCGCCTATGAAACCAAAAGCAAGGCTTGCGGCAATAGTTGCAATAGTAGTCATATGGGATGTGATAAATCCCATTATTGAAAACCCTGTTTGAGCCGCTTCTGCTGCTTCCGCACAAGCTTCTGCCGCTTCCGCACAAGCTTCTGCTGCTGCTGCCGCTTCCGCAGACGCTGCATCCGCCGCTTCCGCCGCCGCATTCGCTGCTTCTGCCGCTTCCGCACAGGCTTCCGCATCTCCACTGGCTGCTGCTTCCGCGCAGGCTGCCGCCGCCGCCGCACAATCTGCCGCCGCTTCCGCCGCTGCATCCGCTGCATCTGCCGCATCCGAGGCCGCATCCGCCGCTTCCGCCGAGGCATCCGAGGCTGCTGCATCCGCATCCGCCGCTGCATTGGCATCTGCCGCCGCATCCGCTGCTTCCGCCGCTACATCCGCCGCTGCATCAGTCCCAATCGCTGCCGCATCCGCTGCCGCCGCATCCGCTGCCGCATCCGCCGCCGCCGCCGTATCCGCCGAGGCATCCGCCGCTTCCGCTGCCGCATCCGCCGCATCCGCTGCCGCTGCCGACGCATCCGCTGCCGCTGCCGACGCATCCGCCGCATCCGCCGCCGCATCCGCTGCATCCGAGGCCGCATCCGCTGCATCCGCCGCATTTCCATTCGCCGCCGCATCCGCTGCCGCAGAAGTCGCATCCGCTGCCGCTGCCGACGCATCCGCTGCATTCGAGGCCGCATCAGCCGCGTCAGATGATGCATCCGCCGTATCTCCCGCTGCATCACCTGCACCATCTCCGTCCCCGTCTCCGCCCTTGGCGCCCATAATCGACTGCTGTTCGGCTACTCCCAGTTCACGCGTTACCGCTTCTTCTGCCAGTATGTTAACCGTATCCGCGATATTTAATGAATCTTTATTTGCTGTATATTCCTTGCCGTCCGCATCTGTATACGTAACTTCCCCGGCATCGTCTATACCAGTAACCACTACATAATGACCTGCACCACTATCCCCCTCTACCCACGCTATTACGGAATTACCATCCTTTATATAGTCTTTAAAATCATTCCAGGACGCTTCACTTCCATGGAGATCCAATCCCTGCTTTTCCGCTGCTTTCTGTATGGCAAACATAGAGGTAGAGAACTGTCCACCGCTTGAAAGAGTCTCTTTTGTCACTGAACCGGTTAAAATATCGACAAGGACGGCTGTCGTTGCTATTTGGGCCTGCGTATCATCGTCAGAAATTCCCAGAAGATTAGCCAATGCTTTTACAGCGCAGTTTATTACATCACCTGTCTGGGTCAGGAGTTTAATTATGGCGTTTACCGATGCCTGAGTAAGATTTACTATCGGTACTTCTTCAGGATCCAATCCGAGGTCCGCGAGCATCTCTTTCTGTCTTTCAGTACCGGCACCAACATACTCTTCAAGCCAGGCTGCGACATCCTGCACTACAGCATCTTCTGCCTGATGAATATCCTGCTCGTCTGTGGTTGTAACTGTCTCGTCAACTACTGTTTCAACAGTATACTCGGTTGGCTCTGTAGTCGTTTCCACATATTCCGTATCGGGTGCTGTTTCGGTATCAATATAGCTGTTCGCTGCCGCTATCACCTGCCCTACTTTTTCTGTATCATTTTGCTCAACGAGATCCGCTGCTGTCTCGACAAATTGACCGGCAGATTTAACATCACCGATCTCTATGAAACGGTTGGCAGTATCAATCAGATCTTTTGCCGTTTCTGTATTTCCGGATTCCACAAGTCCTTTGGCAGCTGCAGCCAGGTCTCCCGCTTCTTCTGTCTTGCCCTGATCTATAAGTGTAGTTGCAGTATCCAATAGCTGACCGGCTGTTTTAAGCTGGTCGTTTTCAACCATCCGGCTCACTGCGCTGATAAGGTCTTCCGCTACCGGAGTATTACCTTCCTTAAGCGATTCATTAACAGCATCGACAAGCTGACCCGCCGCCGCAGGATCTCCTTCTTCCATTAGTTTTTTTGCCGTTTCAACAAGCTGACCGGCTGTCTCGATATACCCTTTTTCAACAAGATTGTTTACAGAATCTACCAGGTCGTTTCCGGCTTTCTCATCTCCCACAGCTTTAAACTGATCACTCAACTGTAATGCATCATCTTTTATTGACGCTGTCTCATCTTCGATATCAGTTTCAACAGTACCAACTTCGGTGTCTTCAGAAAGAGTATGGGCGGCTTCGATCACCGTAGCCTCAGCATCTTCTGTCCCGGGCGCCGTCTCGGTTTCCAGTTCGGTTTCCTGGGTTGTTACTACAACTGCCGGTGTTTCTGTTTCTGTCTCGTCCAGAGCGGTCTCTGTATGTTCGTGTTCTATCGACTCGGTTTCAGTGTCGACAGTTTTAGTTGTTTCAGTAGTTTCCGGTTCTTGTGTGTCGACAGTTTTAGTTGTTTCAGCAGTTTCCGGTTCTTGAGTATCTACATAGAACTCTGTCTTTTCTCCGCCGGCCTTAAAGCCCAGTTTTGTCAACTTATCATGGTGTGACTCTTCTGAATCATCCTGCGCTATACTCCAGATAAAGTTCCTTACCGCCCTGGTGATCTCCGAATCCTTGAGTAATTCATCGGTCTCACTTCCCCCGGAAGGATCACTCACAATATTCAGGTCTGCAAGTATTTTCTTCTCTTCGTCCGAAAGGTTTAATCCAAGGTCTTCCAGAATACTGTCCATTTCCTGGACGGTTTCCGCGGATGATATACGGCACATGGTATCCATTGTCGCCGCCTGTTTGTTTTCTTTTAGATTGGGGTCATATCCGGAATCTTGTTCCACAGGCGAACCCCAGCCCGTAGCGCCGTCGGAATCCCTTTCATCCACACCGCGGGCACTTCCGATGGTCCCGTCCTGTATGAGATTGAGTTCATCATCCGGTTTGTAATAGAACCAGCCCCAGCAGACATTGCTGAAGAAAAATGCGAAGACTGTAGCAAGAGTCACAGCCTTCCTCATCATCACCAGGTTCTTCCTGCTGAAAATTACTTCTGTTAATTTTGTAGTATTCATTGTTTATACCGCCTTTGTGTATAACTTACTTTCTTCTATACTCATAAAAAAAACCCGCATTCCGAATACTTCATTCAAAATGCGGGTTCCTTTCCCCCGAAAACCTTTTACGCGCGCTATATCAAATTCGTTTACACGGCTTTTCAGATACCTGTCCCATGGCGTCAAAAACTTCAGTATCCAGCTCGTGTAATACATTATGCCGGCCCGTATACGGCCCGGCATATAACAATCCCTGTCATATGCCTTTTTCCGTATAAGCGTTGTGCCGAAAGTAAAGACTGCAACCATAAGAAGAAAAAACAGCTCCCTGTTCGTCATCAGCACTGCACTCAGTACGTAGTAGAGATGCCCGAACAATCCCCTGCCGGCCTTTTTCCTGACAGGTACCGATTTGGTATTTGATTTTTCTTCTTCAGAACTTATCTTTACTTCTCTAAAAAATTCTTCAGATTCAGTAAAAATCGTCAGGTACGGAAACAGTATCTTTGTTTTAAAAAAAGAAACTGTGCATTCTATCATGTCAAATTGTATAGCAGCAACAGTTTCTATTGTTTCGGATATCTGGAAAGTGCTCATAAAAGTACAGAGACATATTGTAATAATTATGAGATGTGATATTAACTTTATTTTAATTAAATTACGCATAATATAATATGTATATTATCCTTTTCCAATAATATTATACCATATAATAATGAAATTATGCTGACTATTATGTAAATTTTCTGTAAAATATCTTCAGTTTACCAATGGGTTAAAACTCGTGTTTTCGTCATAGTTGTCTTCTATAAGGGACCTCAGATTCATGAGTGAAAAAGGTTTTACTATATATTCTTTAGCACCAAGAAGAAAAGCTTCATTAAGGCTCTTTTTCTCATCGACTACAGTTAATATGAAGATAGGAATATCTTTTGTACTGTAATCACTTTTAAGTTTTTTCAGGATCTCGAATCCCGTCATTCCAGGCATGTTAAGATCAAGAGTTATTATTGAGGGCTTACATCTGAAGGCCTTGTCTATCCCGTCTTTTCCAGTTGTCGCTATTTCAACTTCGTACCCTTTCAGTTCAAGGCCGTCTTTTATCATCTCGGCAATATAAATGTCGTCATCAATTACCAAGACTTTTCTTTTTGCGCTTTTTGCGCACATTTCCCCGTCCTTTTTCCTTGTTTGGCGGCGCCTAAAGTTCTATACCATAGGTTTTGTAAATATCGAGCAGTTCGTCCATTTCCGGCCTGCGGTTAAAGTAAAAATCCAATTTGCTCATACCGTGTGAATAGAGCTGGAATTTCCCTTCAGGTTCGACCCATAGGCCTACCATTTTTCCTTCATGATAGAACCACTCGTTTACGAGTTCTCCTTCATAAGTTGTATATACAGGTTTTCCGTTATCATACCAGGTTACCTGACCGGTTATCACATCTTCGGAAAATATCAGTTTTGAACCCTGCCATTTGTACAATTTGGTAACAGTGCCGTTCTCGTCGATCTCTTTCTGTTGTTTCCCGTCCGTGTAGAGTGTCACGTTACCCTGCTTATCTTTAACCGATTCTATCTGATAATAACCGTTCTCATCTTTCTTGTACGTATAAGTGGCAAGCAGTTCCCCGTCTTCAGTTACGGTCTGTATCCTGTTGCCTTTCTTATCGAAACTGGTCACATTACCGTATGCATCTGTCCTGGTTACCAGTATACCTTTTAAATCGTATCTGTATGTTGCGATCTTGTTCCCCTCATAATCAAGATCATAACCGGCTTTTCCCTGTTCATCATATTTTACTTTTGCCTGCGTCAGCTCATCTACAACCCACTGTACATTTTTTCCATATTTGTCGTACTCAAAAGTCTTTGTGATATTTAGGTCTTCGTCATATTCCGCTACCGTTTTACCGCCAAGCCCCTGTTCCATATATCCGACCTTTTCATCATACTCATTTGTCACCTCTATCATATTGGAACCAGCCTGTCTTTTCCATTTCTTGTCAATTTGCCCCTGCATATTCCTCTCATGAGATTTTCGACCGTGTATGGAAAAAGCCTTGTTCCCGTCCTTGTCGACACTGACCATAACATCTCCCTTTGATGTAACATATGTTTTGTTTCCGTTTTTATCCGTTATAACAAGAGGTCTGAGAGGGTTTGTATCTATTATCTGTTTTGCCGGCTTGAAGAGCTGTCCATCGGGCCTGAAAACTTTAGTCGGGTAGTATGAATACGGATCTATTCTCGCTATTCCGTCACACGCTAATAGCGATATATAATACAGCGCTAATAATAATGAAAATATTCTTTTCATAACTCCATTAATAATTTACTACATTTCTATGAAAAGCATGAGAAAAGATTGTAAAATATATGTAAAATCCATATATTATTTTGTCATATTCGCTTTCTAATAAGACAACATACTCTTATTACAGCCTATTCTCACTTAAACTATTTATACTATCTAATATAATTACTAAACCATTTAACCGTTTTTTTCAATATTACGAGTAAATGCTAACCTTAGTTGGAGTTGAGAAGACGGCTCCTCAAATTGGTATACTATACCAAGAGATAAAAAAGGA